>JAVBPI010000025.1:0-32996 GCA_031549705.1 Thermoguttaceae bacterium | reverse complement strand
GGCAGCGGCAAAAGTTTTCTGTTGCAGACGATCCGCAATTACGTGATGGATCGGAATTTCGTCGTCGTCGACGCCGACCTTTCGCCCGAGCGTCGATTGCAAGGAACGAAGGGACAAGGACTTGCGACATACAAGGAACTGGTTCAAAACATGTCCACGAAAACCCGGCCCGAAGGGGGGGCTCTGACGCTTATTTTGGACCGTTGGATCAGCGGCGTCCAAAACGACGTCGTTACGGAAACAGGTCTTTCCACCGACGCCCCGGGCTTCGCCAAACTTGTCGAACGAAAAATCCACGAAGTCGTCAACGCCCTCAACGAAATGGTGCACGGTTTCGATTTCGGGAAACTGCTGACGATTTACCACCGTTCCTACGTCGAAGGGAATGACGAGACCAAGGCGAAAGTCGTCAAATGGTTTCGCGGTGAATACGGTACAAAAATGGAAGCGAAAACGGAGCTCGGCGTCAATATCGTCATCACCGACGACGATTGGTACGAATATATCAAGCTGTTCGCGATGTTCTTGAAAAAAGCCGGATATGCCGGACTGCTGATCCTCGTCGACGAGCTCGTCAATATTTATAAAATTCCGAACAGTATTACCCGCCAGAACAATTACGAAAAAATCCTGACGATGTACAATGACGCCTTGCAGGGGAAGGCCCGATACCTGGGGATCGTCATGGGAGGGACGCCCCAGTGTCTCGAAGACACCCGACGCGGTGTTTTCAGTTACGAGGCGTTGAAGTCCCGTTTGGAGGAAGGTCGTTTCGGCCGTGAAGGGGTCAAGGACGTGTTGGCGCCTATCATCAAACTGGCGCCGCTCACTTATGAGGAGATGCTGGTGTTGATCGAAAAACTTGCGGCCATTCACGCCGGACTTTTCGAGTACGAACAGACGCTGACCCAGGCCGATTTGATCGACTTCATCAAGATCGAGTTCGGCCGGATCGGAGCCGACACGAATATCACCCCGCGAGAAGTCATCCGGGATTTCATCGAGTTGCTCAACATCGTCCACCAGAATCCGAAGATCAGTATCCGTGAGCTGTTGGGCTCGGACAAATTCGAGTACGCCAAGTCGCAAATCAACGGTGAAACCCTCGAAAAACAGTTCGAAGAATTCGAAGTATAACTGCCGACAAGCGAGAACAATGGATTGGGAACCGAAGCAATATTTGAAGTTCGAACGGGAAAGAACGCAACCGAGCATCGATCTTGTGTCGAGAATTCGCCTGGATGCTCCGAGTCGGATCATCGACATCGGTTGCGGACCGGGCAACAGCACGCTGGTTCTCAAAAATCGCTGGCCGCAAGCGGCGGTCATCGGTTTGGATTCGTCCGGAGCTATGTTACAAAAAGCAAGAGAAACGTCCGACGTTGTCGAATGGATCCACGCCGATACGGCAAACGACTTGACTTTTCTTGGAAAATTCGACCTCGTTTTTTCGAATGCCGCCGTCCACCACATGCCGGACAAACCGCGTGTGCTGACACGATTTTTCGACTTGCTCCACCCGAACGGCGCCTTGGCCGTGCAGGTTCCCGACACGAGAGAATTACCGTTTGCGATGGAGTTGCAGAAACTGGCATGCTCCGGGAAATGGAAGAATTATTTCGAAACAAACGAATATCCGGACAAATTTCATGGGTTTTCGTACTACTATGACATCCTTTGCGGATTGACCAATACGATGGAGATGTGGCAGACCGACTACATTCAACGGGTGCCGGACCATGCCGGAATCGTCGAATGGTACAAGGGATCGGGAATGCGGTACTACCTCTCCGCCTTGCCGGGAGAGCCCGAACAGGCGGCGTTGCTTTCGGATTTCGAACACGCCCTGAAAGCGGTCTACCCGAAAGAGAAAGACGGATCAGTGCTCATGCCGATGCGCAGACTGTTTTTTGTCGCTTATCGGGACGAGACGACAATCCAGGCGACGCCATGAGCATTTTCAACCGTTACGCTCCGTTCATCCGGGATTTTATTTATCGTAACAACTGGGATTCCCTCCGGGCGATCCAGGTTGCGGCGGCGGATACGGTGTTTAATTCGGACGATCATGTCCTGCTCACGGCATCGACGGCGTCGGGGAAGACGGAAGCGGCCTTCTTTCCGATCTTGACCCTCTTCACTGAAGACCCGCCGAAATCGATCGGCGCCGTTTACATCGGTCCGCTCAAGGCGCTCATCAACGACCAGTTTTGCCGCCTCGAAGAGCTCTGTCGGGAGGCCGACGTTCCCGTCTGGCACTGGCACGGCGATGTTGCGCAATCGCACAAAAACAAGCTCTTGAAGAATCCGTCCGGTATCCTCCAGATCACGCCGGAGTCCTTGGAGGCGATGTTGTTACACAAACATGGCGACATCGCACGGCTCTTCGGCGACCTGCGGTTCATCGTCATTGACGAGGTGCATTCGCTGTTACGCGGCGACAGGGGCGGCCAGACGCTGTGCCTGATCGAGCGTCTCTCGAAACTCGCCGGAGTCAATCCCAGACGCATCGGACTTTCCGCGACCATCGGCGACCCGGAAAGTACGGGACAATTTTTGTCACTCGGCACCGGCCGAAAAACGGCGATTCCGAAAATCGAAGCCAAAGGGACGAAATGGAGGCTTTCGGTTGAACACTTTTTCGTTCAGGGGGCGCAGTCATCGGTCGACAAGAACATTCCAAACGCCTTGTCTATTCTTGACGCAAAAACAGATACAGCTCCGCAAAACGCGGATCCCGGCATGGGGTATATCTTCGAGCATACCAAAGGGAAAAAGTGTTTGGTCTTCGTCAATTCCCGCGAGGAATGCGAATCCGTTACGACAACACTGCGACAATATTGCGAAGCGAACAACGAGCCGGACCGATTCCTGATTCATCACGGCAACCTGTCGGCTTCTTACCGTGAGACGGCCGAAGCGGCGATGAAAGACGAGGAGAAATACCAAACGACCGTCACCACGGCAACGCTCGAACTCGGGATCGACATCGGCCGACTGGAACGCGCGTTCCAGATCGACGCCCCGTTCACGGTCTCCTCGTTTTTGCAACGGATGGGACGTACCGGACGTCGGGATTTGCCGCCCGAAATGTGGTTCGTCATTCGTGAAGAGCAGCCCGAAGCGAGAGCGATGCTCCCCGCGACGATTCCATGGACGCTGCTCCAGGCGATTGCGTTGGTCCAACTTTATGTACAAGAAAAATGGGTCGAGCCGCCGAAATTGGATCGCTTGCCGTTCAGCCTGCTTTATCACCAAACAATGTGCACGTTGGCGTCGTGCGGCGAACTTTCCCCCGGGGCGTTGGCGTCCCGAGTGCTTACGCTGAGTTATTTTCACCGCATCACGCCGGACGATTACAAAATTTTGTTGCGACATCTCGTTGCGACCGAACACCTCCAGAAAACCGAGGAGGGGGGACTCATCATCGGCTTGGCGGGAGAACGACAGACGAATTCGTTCAAATTCTACGCCGTGTTCCAGGAAAACGAGGAATACACGGTTCGCTGCCAATCGCAGGAGTTGGGGACGATCGTCCTGCCGCCGCCGGTCGGGGAAAAAATCGCGCTCGCCGGGCACGTTTGGATCGTTGAAGAGGTCGACCACAAGCGGCATTTGGTCTACTGCGAACAGGTCAAGGGGAAGGTTCCGGCGTTTTTCGGACTCTGTCCGGGAGACGTCAACACGAAGGTACTCGAAAAGATGCGCGATGTGTTACGAGAATCCGCCGTCTACCCCTACCTGATGAAAAACGCCGTTGCGCGACTCGACGAAACAAGACACACGGCGTTGCATTCCGGCATGACGGACGCGCCGTTGATCAACCTCGGCGGTGAGATGTGGTGCCTCTTTCCGTGGCTCGGCACCTACGCTTTTCTCGCTTTGGAACGCTTCCTGAAAATCAAATGCGCCCAACCGCTCGGCCTGTCGGCGATAGATTCGTCGAGGCCGTATTTCCTCCAGTTCAAGATGAAAGCGACGAAAGAGGAGTTTTTCCGCGTGCTGGCCGAGAGGGAAAAGCAGCCGCTCGATCCGATGGAGCTGATCCATCCGAACGAGATTCCGCTGTTCGACAAATACGACGAATTTCTTCCCGAAGAGCTTGTCAAAAAAGGGTTTGCGTATGGCATTCTTGCACGGGATGAAATGAAAGCGCGAATCCGCGGCTGGAATATTTGACTCGGGGCGAATCTCGACGACGGGAGTGATTTCGGTTAAAATGACGAAAATGTCCACCGCGTTTACGTTGTTTCATCCACTTTCCCCACAACCGCCATGATTATCGCTCTCGTTCATTACGACGCCCCGTTGGAAGAAGTCGACCGTATTGTCACCGAACATCGGGCCTACCTTGCCCAATATTACGCCGAAAAAAGATCATCTTTTCCGGTCGCCAAAACCCGCCGATCGGCGGCGTGATCCTGTTCAACCTCTCGTCAAAAGAAGCGGTTCTCGAGATTGCGAAAAACGATCCTTTCGTTACGGAAAATGTGGCGAGTTACGAACTGGTCGAATTCAATCCGAGCATGTTCGACGAACGCTTCAAAACGTTTTTGGAGTAGATGTGCAATGAACGGCATCAATCCGATCCTCCTGCGTGAGCTACGGCAAATGGTCCGCAATCGGTTGGTCCTTTGGGTGATCAACCTCTATCTCTTCGCCCAAGTGTCACTTTCATGGGGGGTGATGTTCGCGACGCTCCAATCGTCGGCAATGTTGCCGATACAATTCGGGCTCATCGTGTTCGTCTATTATCTCGGCATCACGACGATTGCGACGCTCATCGCCACGGTCGGGTACACCGCGCTGCGGATCGTCGTCGACCGCTCCAACGAGGACTTGCTTTTTTACACGACGCTTTCCCCCGGCGCGATCGTTCGGGGCCGCTTGATTTGCGGTCTCGTGATCGGAATTCTCTTTTTCAGCATGTCGATGCCGTTCCTCGTCTTCACCTATCTGTTGCGCGGCAGCGACATCCGGTATTACCTGTTGATTCCGTTGGCGTTCCTTGCGGTACAAATACTGAATCTCGTCGCGCTGGCGGTCTTTTCAGCGGCCCGATCGTATTTGCAGGCGGCGTTCTATTTCCTGCTGTTCGTCGCTGCCACCGGACTCGTCGTGTTCGGCTGGTGGGGGATCGGCTCGATGATCTGGGAAATCATCGACGAATGGACCAGGATATCCTATTGGCTCGGACATAGAGCAATGCGCTCGTGGATGTCCCATCTGTTTTATCCGATCGGCGGGCTCATTTTCGTTACCGTGATTTGGACTCCGATCACGGCGTATCTTTTCGCTCGTTGCAACTTGAGTCCGTACGCGGCAAATCGGATGTACCCGATCCGTCGCTGGTTTTCATGGGTCATGGGCGTAACGTTAGTGATCTGCTTCGCTGAATATCCGTTGCACGAAATTACATGGTTGAAAAGCTGGGGCGAACCGCTCCTCTATTATTGGCTCACGTCGATTCCGTACCTTTTGGCGGCAATGCTCGTCGTCGCCGTTTGCGAACGGGAAACCTGGGAAGGGCGGTTGCGGCGATCCATTCCGACGTCGATGTTCCG
Organism: Thermoguttaceae bacterium; assembly: GCA_031549705.1. GTDB lineage: Bacteria > Planctomycetota > Planctomycetia > Pirellulales > Thermoguttaceae > WRKP01. Next base: position 27,432 of record JAVBPI010000025.1, on the reverse strand, counting down.
ACGACTTCTCGTTTTCCCGAACTACACGGGGAGCGTCAACGGACTCCTTTGGGGGTTCCTCTGGACCGTTGTTTTGATCGTCGTCTTTTCCTGGCAGTCGCAGTCGAATTTCGTCAACTCCTTCGGGCTTATTTGGGGGATGCAACTGCTCATCTTCCTGATATTGGTGTTCGATTACAGCATGACGGCGTACTTTCTCTGGCGGGGACTCTTTCACCGCTGGGTTCCCCGGGATATGATCTGGATGCTTGCCGTCGGCCTGTTGATCGCGGTCTCGTTCACGACTTTTTTCGTGACGTATTTGATGCGAGCGACGTTCAATCTCGAACATATCGAGAACGGCGTCCTCCTTGCGGCGAACCCGTTCGTCGTGATTCTCGATCGCGATTTCGGCATCCACCAATCGATCTGCGCGATGGGGTGGCTGTCGCTGTTGGTCTTGTTCGGCTATCCGTGGTTGCGCAACCGGTTTCTCGATTTCAGGAACGAAAACGAATAGACGGTTGAAACAGCCGGAAACGCTAGATTTCCCAGCCTTTGCGGACGTCGCGGCTCAACAGCTTGTTCCCTTGGGCGTCGTTGGTGATCTTCCGCGTCTTGGGATCGTATTCCAGCTTTTTCCCTTGGCACATCAACGAGACCGAGCCGAGGTTGAATGTTTCGTTGACCTCTTTGCAGTATTCGAACGAACCCGGTCCTTTTCCTTTGCCGCGGCAACCATCGAGCCAGACTTGCAGCCAGTTTCCCGTATTCGGTGACGGAGCGGCCTGAACTTCGGCGAATTCAGCGGCACGAGGACCGACGATTTTCGGATTCTCACGATGAAACCCGGACACGATCGCTCCTTTATCGCCGAGAAACATCATTCCCTCGATCGGCAGATCTTCATTTTCGTAACCGACCGGCGTCGGCGGTTTCATGCCGCCGTCGTGCCATTGGAGAACGATCTTTCCCGAGCCGTCTTTGTACGGAACCTCGAAGCGGTACGCCGCCGCCATCGGGTAGGAATAATCGTTACGAATCGCATGGGGCACGTTGTTGCGCAAACCGATGACGCGTGAAAACCGACTGCTCGCCGACGTCGCCGAATCGAGTTTCAACGCTTCGAACACCGACCAAAGACTGTAATATCCCATGTCGGCAATCGCACCGGCGCCGAATTCGTACCATCCGCGGAAAACGCAATGGGTGTACTGCGGACTATAGTCGCGCATCTGAGCCGGGCCGAGCCAGAGATCCCAATTCAGGCCGTCCGGAATCGCCGGTTTGTCGGTCGGAATGACCGGATACTGCGGCCAGACGGGACGGTTGGTCCAGTTGTGGACTTCCTGAAGTTTACCGATTGCTCCCGCTTCGATCCATGCCTTGATCCGATTCATCTCCCCATAGGCGAAAGCGTTGTGAGCCATCATGTGCGTCGACAGCGACGACGCTGCCGCGACGTCGACCAGTTGCATCGCCTCGATCATTTTATTGCCGAGCGGCTTGTGCATGATGACGTGCTTGCCGCGACGGAGGCAATCGATCGCCTGATAAGCGTGATGGTGGTCCGGCGTCATGATCTTGACGGCATCAACATCCTTGACCTTGTCGAGCAGCACACGGTAATCCTCTTCAGCGGCGACCGTTCCGTCATAACCGGGGCGTGTCCGACGATAAAACCGTTCAACGACGTCTTTCATGATCATGCGACCGCCGGGGATTCCCTTGAGGTCGGACTTCCAATTCGGATCGCCGACGTGGCCGCGCAACTGGTTGAGCAGGCCGCTCTCGCTCCAGTGGATATAATCGTAACTTTCACGATTCGGATCGGCGACGCCGACGATTTCAATGTCCGGACAGTGCAGGAGAGCGTCGAGCTCGTGCAATCCCTGCGTGCCGCAACCGATGTGCACCATTCGAATTTTCTCCTTGGGAGCCGAAGAACCTTCCGCCGCAAAAACACGAGGAACCGCGCCGAGTACTCCGATAGCGCCCACTCCGGCGATAAATGTACGGCGGTCGATTGTCGTCGACATCAATTCATGGTCGGTTGTCATGGTTTTACTCCGATTATTTTACGGTGACAAAAAGTTTCTCGTTACGGAACCACATCGAACTTGACGTCGATGAGCGACATTTGCCGTTCGAACGTCAACGTGATCGGCTCACCCGGCGGTGTTTGATGAATCTGGTACTCGACCGCCGCACGGGACGGGGTGAGACGGTTGTTTACCATCACGATCAAGTCGTCGGTCTTGACGCCGAGCTTTTCCGCCGGGCTGCCGGACTTGACGGTGTCGACGAACGGAGGCGTCCGGCGGCCGACGGTCGTGACCATGAGGATCCCCCAATCCTGCATGATACGGACGGTGTCTTCGGGGATCAATTCCTGCTCCGGCTTGATCGCTTCGGCGGCGAGCATGAGCGGCTTTTTCGTACCGGTTTCGGCGATTTCGTCACGGCGAAGCATTTCGCTCACTTTGTCGTGAATCGCGAAAAGCGGCAACGTAAAGTTGAGCCAACTGTTGTTTTCTTTGTTGCGTAATTCCTTGCCGAGGATGCCGAGCAATTCGCCGTCCGATTCACGGACCAACGCCCCTCCGGTCGCGCCGGGGTTGTTCGTCGTAAAGTCCGTTACGAATATCGGTCCCTTGTACGGCGTGTCGAAGGCTCCGCGTCTTGCCCGAAGCGTCGTCCGTGCGGCGATGCGTCCTTGCTGCACCGTTGCCGGTTCGTCGCCGATCGCAATGTTGAAGGGATTCGACACGGCATAAACGACGTCGCCGATCCGCGTGGAATCGTCGAAACCGAATTGGTCGGATCCCTTGTCGGTGTTTCGATTCGGACCGGGTTGCGATTTCAGTTCGAAAAACGGCAGGTCGATCGCCGGGATTTTCAGCAGCGCGATTTCCAGCAGCGGATCGGCGTCGACAAACCTGGCCTCGTATTTTCGTCCGTTATTGAGGACGACCGAGAGGGGGTCCGCCTGCAAGGCCGCGGTAAGGGATGTCAGGATATATCCGTTCGCGGAAATCAGGACGCCCCCTTGATAACCGTGCAATCCGGGCATTCCTCCGGCTCCATAAATTTTCACGACTTTTTCCTGGACTTGCGCGATCTTGTTCGTGGTCGCCGCCGTGCCGCGAACTTTTTCCTTGAACGCGATCGGTTCGCCGAATCGCATCGACGGTTCCAGCGTATTGAGATCGAACACGCCGAAAAGGATTCGGCCGTATCGGACTTCCATTTCGTTCTTGCCGTCACGGTTACGAAAATAGATTTCGTTTGGAAAATCGAGGGCGCTCGCCAACATTTCGATCAAGCCGAGCGTTCCCGTCTCCGGGTCGAAAAAGAACCGGACGTCGTTGCCGAGCCATGAAACCTGGACGACGTCAAACAGTTTCTCCATGTTGCCGAGCACGGGAGCGGTCCCGACATACACCACATCCGCAAAGTCGAACGTTCCGTTGCTCATCGCGAGATGTCGCAACAAATACAACGCCGTGAACAGGCCGCCGCTGCCGCGGGGGGCCTGATAATGTCCGAGCGGGTCGCCGAAACCGATCCCTTCCTTCTTCATCGCCGTTGCGTTCCACGTTCCGGATTCGATCGGCAGTTCGTATTTCACGCCGCTTCCATCGATTTCGAACGAATAAACTTCCGGACGGCCCGTGAGCGTTCCGGCGAACTTCCACGGCTTGTTCGCGGCGTCGAGCGTTTTTCTCCATTGAGTGAGCGTTCGCTTCAACTCAATGCGATTGAAATAAAAGTTCGCATACCCCCGCTGCTTTTCGTAGTACGGTTTCAGGTGGTCCGGTATGAAATGTTCTTTCTGTAACATTTTGACCGGCTTACCGTCCGGGCCGGGAATTTCGATCTCCTTGTATCCCTTCATGTCCTCGTCGCTCAGGTCGTCGCCGCTGTCGTCGTCTTCATCGGGGGTTGAGGGTTTCTCTTGCACGAGCGCGTCGCGGGGCGACGCGGCTAACGAAGAGGTGTCTTCTTTTTCGCGAAGTTTTTTCATCCGCTTTTCCATTTCTTTTTGGAGCTTCTTGAAATTTTTCGGGACAATCGGCGGTTCGATCATCTTCTCCGTCATCTCGATGAGACTCGCTTCGCCATGCAAGGCACCGAGGCGAACCAATAAATCGTAACGGACGCCGTCCTTGCCGCGCACCGTCGCCGGCAGACGCCAGTTCTTCGGAAAAATACCGATGATGTTTTTGAACGTGTTCGCCGTGTCGATCGCCCGGTCGGCAAAACGAAGCAGTTCGTCGTCGTAACGTAAACCGCTCCGGTAAGCGTCGGACGAACCAAGCACGTCGCTGAACACGACGCTCCCTTCCTTGTCGGTTTGGACGGTCGCGTTCATCGTCGCATGGTCGACGATGCGGCCGCTTTTCAAGTCGCCAAGGAAATTTCGTACCTGATTGCTCGAAACGGCGTACCCGATCCCGACGCTGACACGGCCCCGTTTCTCGAAGGATCCGCGTCCGATGATCCCGACGATTTCCCCTTTTTCATTGAACAGGGGGCCTCCGCTGTTACCCGGGTTCACGGCGGCGTCGGTTTGGAGGCAGTCGGTGTATTCCAAAAACGTACCGGACGGAAATTGATATCGGTGCACGCCGGAGATGATTCCCTTCGAGACGCACGGTTCCAGGTCGAGTGACAACAGGAACGGATTCCCGATCACGATCGCGGTGTCGCCGACTTGCACGGCGTCGCTGTTCCCTAATTTCGAGAACGGAAAATCGTCGCGGCCGAACAGTTTGATCAGCGCAATGTCGCCGACGGGGTCCATACCGACGACGACGGCGTCGTAAAGTTTGCCCGCGAGTCCGCATTTCATCGCCGGACCGCACGGCTGAACGACGTGAAAGTTCGTCAGCGCGTAACCGTCGGCGGAGATCACGACGCCGCTGCCGCCGCCGGCCTGGTCGTCAGGGGACGCCGGGAAGACCATCACGGTCGTCTCACGGGCCTTGTCGATCACGTCGTCGGCGTAAGCCGTTCCGAAAACGAACAAAAAACAAACGAGTATCGCAACAAATTGTTTCATAATCGTGCTTGTCCGACGCTTGCGTTGTAGCCGCGCATCGCGGATTGTCAAAAGTTCGCGCTGCGCGGCTAAAACGCAAGCGATCATCAATAAGAATCTATAACAGCGATGCGGCGATCATCCGGACGATTTCGTCCAATTTCGCCTGCGGCGTCCAACCGAGGATTTCCTTGGCACGTTGCAGGTCGGGAATGCGGCGTTTCATGTCGTCGAAACCGGGGCCGTACGCTTTTTCGTACGGAATAATGACGATCGGCGACTTCGACTCGCAAATCGAGACGACCCGCCTGGCGAGGTCCATCATGCTGATCTCTTCATCGCTACCGAGATTGATCACTTTACCGACCGCTTTCGGTTCGCTTCGAATCGCAAGGAGAGCCCGAACGACGTCGAAGACGCTGCAAAAACAACGTTGCTGCGTGCCGTCGCCGTAAACTTCCAGCGGCTCGCCCCGCAACGCCGCTTCGACAAATCGGGGGAGCACCATGCCGTACTGCCCGGATTGTCGCGGTCCAACCGTGTTGAATAATCGGACGATATAAACCGGCAAGCTCGACTGGTAATGATGCGCAAGGACCAAAAACTCGTCGAGCATCTTTGCTCCGGCGTACGCCCAGCGGCGTTTCGAGGTCGGCCCCATCACGACGTCGCTCTCTTCGCGGAACGGAACGACGTCCGATTTTCCGTACACTTCGCTTGTCGACGTCAACAGCAGCGGTTTGCGGTACCGTGCGGCGACGTCGAGGAGCGTGTCGGTGGTTCGGACGATTCGCTGAACGGTTTCAACGGGGCGGTCGATGATCAGCTTGACGCCGACGGCGCTGGCAAGATGGTAAACGAAATCGTGCCGGGGAACTTCTTGTTCGATCAGCGCACGGTCGTCCGCCGAAGCGATAATCGCCCGAAAATTCGGGTTCCCTTCCAGCGGAGCGATGTTTTCCCAGCGGCCCGTCGAGAGATCGTCGACGACCGTAACACGGTCGCCGGCGGCGAGGATCGCTTCCGCTAAATGGGAGCCGATGAATCCGGCGCCGCCGGTCAGAAGGAAGTTTTTCATGAAATTAAAAACGCGGAGCACCGGAGCGGGGAGTACCGGCTAAAGGGGTTAGTGTTTGCACGAAAATTCTTTCGTGTTGACAAGCGTCCAAACGAGATCGTTCCAAACGTCGTTGTCGTTTCGTTTTTGCTGGAACATTTTTTCGGCGGCGTCCGATTCCAGTTGCGTCGGTTTGCGTGACAGGAACGACAACCAAAGGTATTCGAAAATAAACCGTCGTCGGTCGAATTTCTCCTTTCGCTTGGCGGCTTCGGCATTTTCAATGTTGGCGGCGTTGTTGGCCGCCCCTCGAACTCGCCAACTCTGCTCGACCCAATTCGCGATGTCGGACGAGTTGAAAAAATACATCCGCTGCGAAACGTTGACCCGTGTATTCCGATCCGATTCGACGCCGCTGTCCCGCGTCGGACGACCGAACGTCTCCAAAAACGGACTCGTGATACTGCCGTCCGCCAAGGTGATCGTCCTCTTCCAGCTCGGGATCACCGTGAACGGTTCCGGAACCTCACTCGAAAAATCGACGTTCACCGTCAGGATTTGCCGCAACATGTCCTGAAGCACTTCGGCGTCGAGTGGTCGTGTCGGATAACAGGCGAAAATCACGTCGGCGTCGTCGCCATCGTATCGAGCAATCGACGATTGCTGATAGGTCCGTGAGTTGAGAATCAGCCGATACAGTTCGCGCAAATCGTATTTCGACTTCACGAACTCCGACGCAAGGAAATCCAACAGCGCCGGATTCGATGGCGGATTGTCCGAGCGGAAATCGTCCGGCTCCTGCACAACGCCGAGGCCGAAGAGCCAATACCAGACTCGGTTGACCGCATTTTTGGCGAACCACGGATTTTCCGGTCGGATCAACCAATCGGCGAAAACGACGCGGGGATCCTGTCCCGGTTCGACTCTTCCCTTGGTTCCGTCGGGAAAGACGACGTCCGGCGACGTGAGCGGCGTGTCGTCCCAATAGACGATATCCTCTTTCCATTCGGCAGTCCCCTTGTATCGGATTCGCGAGAAGAAGATGCTCATCTGGTCCCGTTTTTCAACGGGCCAAGGTCCGGAACGGACCCCCATGAACGTTAGGGCGACCGCCTCAGCGATCGTGTAAGCATCGCGGTTCTGGACGGCACGGAAAAAGTTCGCCGGCGGATTCCGGAAATCACTCCCCGACGCCGTGAGCAACTCTCTCGCAAACCGGTCGAACGGCTTGTTCGTCCGAATCGAGTCGCGGATCCAACGGTGGTAGACCATCGCCCCGTTCGGCCAAAGATTGATCGGAAACTCCGCTTTGACCCGCAACGTGTCACTCCATTTGAGCGCCCAGAAGTCAACGAATTCCGGCCGCGTAAGCACGGTGTCGATCAGGATTTTCCGCTTATCGGGACGCCGATCAGCAAGGAATTCCCGAACTTCATCGATTTTGGGGACCGTTCCGATCACGTCGAGGAAAAGGCGACGAATGAACACGGCGTCCGAACAGACCGAAGCGGGTTTGATCCCCTTCGCCGCCAAAAATTCGAGCACCGGTTTGTCGATACCGTTGAACAGCGTCGACGGAGCTTCCGGCAACTCAAATGCCGCTCGATAAATCGAAACAGGATCAGGCGGAGCGGGCGGTTGTGGAGCCGGGGGAACCGGCGCCGGTGGTTGCGGAGCAGGAGCAACTGGAGCCGGCTTCTGCGAAGCCGGAGTCGGCGGTGCGGGGGCCGGAGGCGGCGGTGCGGGGGCCGGAGTCGGCGGTGCGGGGGCCGGAGTCGGCGGTGCAGGAGCCGGAGGCGGCGGTGCGGGAGCCGGAGTGGACGGTGCCGGAGTCGGAGTCGGCGGTGCAGGGGCCGGAGTCGGCGGTGCGGGAGCCGGAGTCGGCGGTGCAGGAGCCGGAGGCGGCGGTGCAGGAGCCGGAGGCGGCGGTGCAGGAGCCGGAGGCGGCGGTGCAGGAACCGGAGCCGGCGGTGCGGGGGCTGGAGGCGGCGGTGCAGGAGCTTGGGGCGGTGGATCAGCCAACACCCAAAGCGGAACGGCAATCGCCAACGTCAATAACAAAATGGTATTTCGCATGGAAATCTATTGTTCGGCGCGGTGCAATAGCGCGGAGTACCGGCCAAATGGGAATTATTCATCACGTTGTTTGTTTGGATCGAGTTCGCCGGTGTAATTGTCGACGGCGGCCATCTCGCTGACAGTTCCGGTGCCGGTCAGACCGCGCAAGCGAATTTCGATGCATTTATCGCGGCTGTTTTTGAGGAGCACTGCTGCTGTCGACGTGGTTCCATCCGGATAGAAAAAGATCGGTGTCGACCAAATTCCGCCGTCCGAGGAGGAGGTTTCGCCCAATCGGGTTTCCTGCCGGGCGACTTCTTCACTTTCCGAGGTGTTTTCTTCGACACTACTCTCTCCTGCCGTTGTCAAACCGAGGTAAAACGCGGCTCGTTCGTCAGGGATCGTCAACACGTCCGCCGCGAAGACAGTTCCGGGAAACTGGACGAACTGCGCTCCGGTTTCTTCCGACGCCTGGCTCGGATCCCGAAGAATGAAGTCTTCCGTTTTACCCGAAAAGCCCCCTTTTTCGAACGGATCGAGTTCGTTGTTGATTCGAAACCGATCGTTCGTCTCCCGAGAGGAGAGCGACGCCGTGAAATGGGCGTCGAGGATGCGGTCGATCACCATTTCGTTGCCGCCTAGCTTGTATCGGACGCAGAAAATTTGCCCTTCCTCCATTGCCTGGAGACGAATTTCCTTCCATTCGGCTCGCACGATGTTCGCGGAATGTTGCAACCGCTGATTCTCCAGCGCACCGGTCATGATCGGCAATGCCGTCGCCGCAAGCACCAGAACGATCGCGAGGACCAGCATGATTTCAATCAGCGTGAATCCCGCATTCTTTTGTCGATGTCGTCGCACGATCGCTTGAAAAACACAAACGCAAAATCATCCTCCACGAACCACGGCTCAAGTATACTTGCCCGGTTTCTTATTTTGTAGGCATTACCTGCTTTTTTTTCGCTTTTTTTGTGGTAAGATACGTCAATCAATAAGACGATAGAGGTAAAGGGCCATAAAATCGTTGTTTTGGCGGTTTGGGGCATCTCAAACATTCTCTCCTTCCCCCCCCATTTCATGTTTGCTCGAAAACGCCACCCATCTGACACTCCCCCTGAATTCGCGTTGCATATCAACCATGAGTTTTGAGAATTTGATCCAGAATCATTTGGGGGTTGTTTTAGTCGTTGCCTTGGCGACGGCGATGATGGTCGGAATTTCCTGCTGGTTGAAGCTGCGCTACAAACTGCATCCATTTTACCTGCTCGGCGGTTGGGGGTTTTTCGTCTTTCTCGTTGCGCTGGGTGCTTGGCGAACGGAAAACGAAATCAAGGTTTTCCATGACATTTGGATCGACGACCGCCTGGCGGTCACCAAAGCGTTTGCCTCGGCGACGGAATTGATGGGGCACTGGAAAATCAACCGCGAAACCAAGCCCGACGACCCGCTGTACCGGGAAATCTGGAACGTCCACGCGGCATGGTGCCGGGACATGCCGCAAATCGGCTACGTTTTCACGCTCCGCAAGCAGGAAAAGGAGCCCAACAAAGTTTGTTTTATTGTCAGCTGCGAATCGGATATCAACGGAAACGGCAAAATCGAAGGGGAGGACGAAGTCGGTGAAGGGCTTTACCTGCCTTACGACGAGTATTTCGATGTTTATACGAAGGGGTTCTCCGGTCAGGTCGCCATTGACGAGAACGTGATATCCAACGAATATGGAAATTGGGTCACGGCAGTTGCGCCGCTGAAGGATCCCAACGGTGCGATCGAAGGGATTCTCGGCGTCGATTTCCGTCTGAACGTTTGGGAAGCGACGATGCAGAAAATCCGCCAAACGTCCCTGTTGGTTTATATCGGGATGCTGATGACTTACATGCTCGGATTTCTGTTTATCGGCATGCTCCGGCAAACGCTCGGCAAAATTTCCGAAACCAACACTGAATTAGTCGCCGCGAAAAAGGACGCTGAAGTCGCCGCCAAAGCGAAAAGCGATTTCCTGGCGAACATGAGCCACGAAATCCGAACGCCGATGAACGCCATTCTCGGCTTCACCGATATCCTGACGCAACGGATCTTCCTCCGCTGTTCGCCGGAGGAGCGGGAAGAGTCCGAAGGAATCGTCGAAATCATCCAAAAAAACAGCCGGGATTTACTGACGATCATCAACGATATTCTTGACTTCTCCCGCATTGAAGCGAATTTGCTTCAGGTCGACTCGGTGCCGGTCTCGATCAAGCAAGTGATCGACGACATCTGCCATATGGAGAAGCCGAACGTCGCGGCGAAGTTTCTCGACCTTTCCGTCGAATACAAAGAACCGATTCCAGAGCGAATCCTGAGCGATCCGACGCGGTTGAGACAAATTCTAATGAATTTGGTCGGAAATGCCATCAAATTCACCGACAAAGGGGCCGTCAAAATCCGTTGCGAGATGATTTCCGGACCGCAAGCGATCGAATATAGCTTGCCGGAGCATTCCGGCGACTTGGATTCCTGCCCGTCGCCGATGGTCCTCAAAATCGACGTGGTCGATACGGGAATCGGAATTTCGCCGCAGCAATTGAAAAACCTTTTTTCGCCGTTTACCCAGGCGGATACGTCCGCCACTCGTAAGTTCGGCGGAACCGGCCTCGGATTGAGCATTGCCAAAAAACTCGCGACGCTCCTCGACGGAGATATTTCGGCGACCAGCACGTTGGGGGTCGGCAGTGTTTTTTCACTTCTGGTTCATGTTTATTTGCCGACGAAGGACGCCATGAACATTGAGCCGGCCAAAGAACGATTCCTTCAAATTGGTTCGTCGGGAAGCATCAAATACGATTCGTCGCTCCTTTTCCCCAAAAAGGAAGCGGAAAAAAAAGCCGACGGTGCCGGAGGATCGGAAAAAACGCCCGCCGTTCCCAAGGAACCGCTTCCCTTGGAAGGAGTTCGAATCCTGCTCGTCGAAGACATGGTCGTGAACCAGTTGGTCATCTCGACGCAGCTTACCGGTGCCGGCGCAAAGGTCGAAATCGCCGGAAACGGGGATGTTGCCGTAAAAAAAATCGCCGCCGATGCCGACAACGGGTATTTCTTCGATATCGTTCTGATGGACATGCAGATGCCGGTCATGGACGGATACGAAGCGACCCGAACGCTTCGATCGCAAGGGTACGACAGGCCGATTATTGCGATTACGGCCCATGCGTTGACCGGCGACCGCGAAAAGACCATCGCCGCCGGTTGTAATGATTACATCGCCAAGCCGGTTGACCGCCGCGCCCTGATTGAAACCCTCAAAAAATATCTCAATACATAGAACAAAAGCCGGAACGAAGCGCATTGTCGGTATTGTGGAACCGTCAATCGGCCGGATACCGGCTCCTTTCCGGCTTTTGTTCTTCACATCTTTCAACTCCCCCAAACGCCATGTTCTCAGGAATCGTCGAATCGTTAGGAAAAGTTTCTGCAATCATTTCCGAGCCGCCGGGGTGCCGCCTCGTGATCGATGACGCCAAGGTCGCTTCGACGACAAACGTCGCCGACAGTGTTTCCGTCAACGGTTGCTGCCTCACCGTCGTCGAGAAATCCGGGAATTGCCTGACATTCCAAGCGGGACCGGAAACCTTGGCGCGAACGAATCTCGGCCGACTGGTCGCCGGAAGTCCCGTCAATCTGGAAAGGGCGCTGGCGCTCGGCGATCGGCTTGGCGGCCATTTCGTTAGCGGACACATCGACGGCCAGGGAACCTTGGCGAAAATCGACGATCACGGCGACTGGCAGGACTATTATTTCTCCATTTCGAAAGAGCTTGCCGTCCAGATGGCCTCGAAAGGTTCCGTGGCGGTCGACGGCGTCAGCCTGACGCTCGTCCAATGCGAAAAGGACATGTTCAGCGTTGCACTGATTCCGTACACATTGAAGATCACGACGCTCGGAGCCCGAAAAATCGGCGACAAGGTCAATATCGAAACGGATATCCTCGCCAAATACGTCCAACGCCTCGTCGAAGCCAAAGACTGGACCTGATTCGCGCTTGTGAACGAGCTGTGACCTGGGGCACGACTCCGACGGTTGACTCGCTTTTCTCTCTGACGTAAAATCGATGGGGTGTCGTGCCGTACCACCCCTTCGGAGACCGTCGAAATGTCGTGTCAGCATCGAACAGCCGGATTTTTTTCCTTCTCGATCTTCCTCCTCGTTTTGGTTTTCGCCCAAAAAACATCGGGGGCTGAACGGAACGTCGTCTGGATCGGGCTCCCCAAAGCCGAATGGAACGCGCAGATTACGCCGATCAACATCAAAACGGATATTCCGTTCGGCTCCGCGTTCCTGAAACATCTCCGACGACAGGCGATTCTCTTGGCCGCCCGTGAAGAACTCGGGGCGGCGACCCGCGACGAGTTCCTGAGCGAAACCGCTCCGCAGGACGCCGTAAAAATCGATCATCCCGACCGCTTCGTCGTCGACAACTCCACGACCGGACCGGCCGAAGAGAATCTTTTTTCCCTTGACGCCGATTACCCCCGCCTGGTCGCCAAGCTGGAACTCCTTTCCCGCACGGAATTCGTCGCCGGTTTGGAAAAGCTCGGCGTGCAAAAACAAACCGCAACGAAAGCCGGCGCCGAAAATTCGAACGAAATCGACGACGTGATCGCCAAACGGCTCCGGGATTGGGCGACGATTCCGCAACTCGACGCGGTTCGTCGGCTCCACGAATCGATCCGAAACGAAGGGGAAACGTTACCGAAACTCGCGGCGTTGGTTCGGGGCTACACACAACTCCAAATGCTGACGAACGTCGTTCTCCGGGACACCCATCGTGTCTTTCAGACCCGCGCAATTCTGTACGCCCAACGCGCCGTTACGAAATTCGGCGAAACCGACGAAACACGACGAATCCGAGCCGCCGCCTGGTCGTTGAACAACTTCCACCGGATTGCGCGACAGGAATTCGCCGGAATTCGATCGAACGGCGAAGATTCCTGGACGGCCGCGGCCCGACTCTACGCCGACTACGATATCGAAGGACTCGACAAATTCATTGTTACGTTAAAAGGAGAGCTGCACGAATCGCTCGCCAAGCAACTCAAATTCTACCTGCTCGATTATTCGAACAACCGTGACATGGCTGCCGAATACGGGAGGTCGATCATCGCCGATTTTCCCGATTGCGGCCGGCACTACCTGAACGTGTTCGGGTTCTGGGTTCACAACATGCCCAACGCACCGGACGGCTCGCCGTATTTCGATCGGCTGGAGAAACGAATCGGTACGGCGTTGCGGGGACTGGACGATCTTCCCGCCCCGGTTTCCCAAGCGCAACGGGAATTGCAGAAACTCTTCGGCAACGCCGGCGGCGGGGGAATTGTTCCCGCTCTTCTCGGCGTTCCCCCACAGGTCGCCCGGGGGAACGAACTCCCGAAGCCCGAGTATTTTCGTGCATTGGGAGAACTCCTGAAAGAACTGAACGCCGTGAAACCGGCGGAAGACGACGGAGAACCCTCCTTGCCGGCGCTCGGGACCTTGTTGCAGGACGAAGAATTCTACTCGGCCCTTCTCCTGACGAACCGACTGCTGGAACAAGGCCAGGATCCGACGACGTTCGTTCAGTCGCTGAAACCGGCGTTCGAGTCACATCCGTTCATGGATCACATCGGCGTCATGTGCAAGGACGTCAAAGTTCGTGACGAGTTCAAAAAAGCGATGAACGGGAAGAAAATTTCGTACGAATTGTTCTCGATGGCGCACCTCGGGTTTCCCGTAGGCCCGAACCGTAATACCTGGTCGGAAAACAATCGTATCCAGCCGTATTTTTTCGGCTTTCGTTGGGCCGACAAGGAAAACATCCGCGACCTGTGTTATCTCGAACAGGAAATGCTCTGGCAATTCGCGGCGAACGTTCCCGTCTATCCGCTCCCGATGATGGAACGTGTTTGCCCAAACAATCCGTTCACGGTAGCGGAACGAATCGCCCGAACGGGTGAAGCCTCCGAAGGGGAAGCGGAAAAACTGTACGAACGGTTCGGCAACTACCCGAATTTTCGTGCCGCGATCACGAAATTCTTTGAACAAAGCGACAAGGACATGAAATCGCTCGGTTTTCTCCGGCGAATCAACAAGGACTATCCGAACAGTCGCGGCGTGCTGAAAATCGCGCAACAGTATTTAGAGCTGAACGAAATCGATGAAGCGGTCGATACGCTCAGTGAATACGCCGAAAAACATGGACGTAACGATTACGACGGCGGCGAATTCAACTTGACGGTCGGCAGGATTCTTTGCAACGAAGGGCTGCTCGACAAAGCGTCCCCGTATTTCGACGTCGACGCCGACGGCGGCACGCTTCGTTCGTTGCCCCGGCTGACGATGGTGTCGCGGTTCAAGGAACTTACCGGTAAATTCGAGGATGCGGAAGCGATGCTCCGCAATGCCGAAGGAGCGTATTCGTCGTGGTGGGCGACATGCTATCGCACGAAAAGTCCGATGCTGGGCGACGCGACCGAAACGCTGTACGATAAAGTGATGCAGCAGGTGAAAAAAGCACCGAGGAACAATCGCGAATTGATTCTCGTCTTTTACGCCCTGTATTGCATGGGGGTCCCGATGGAAGAGGAGTTCGGCGGCGATCCGTCCGTCAATGTTTTCTTCACGCAAAACAGCCCGTTCGCAGGGTTCCTCGCCTTTTTCGACGCCCTGCAAAGCAAGGACACGGTCAAGGTTGGCGTCTTGCTCAAACTGCTCCAGGAACGCGGTACCGAAATTCCGAAGGCGGACCTGTCGCACGCCCTCCAAGCCGCGAAGCTGCCGACCGGGCAGAAAAACCCGCGTATCGAAAAACCCGTCTATCGAATGCTTGCCGCGATGTTTGAACTCGATCAACGATCGCCGAAGCCCGGAACATTGAATCCGAAAGACGTCGACCGTCTCCTCCGGACGACGTACAAAAACGTGCTGGACAGCGGCGAATACCCCTTCGTCCTCTATCTTCTCGGTCGATACTCCGTGATTTGCGGCGACAAGGAGAAAGGATTCGATTATTATCGTCGCGTTTTTTCGTCCCGGCTTCTCGACCAGGACTTCCCGACCTGTTTCGTGGTGCGTGAAATGATCAAGGAGCATCTCGGCGAAACGAAATATCGTCCCGATAAAGAATGGACCGCGTGGGTCAAGTCCGACGCCGATTTCCCGAAAGAAAAACCGCTGTCGAAATCCGACGCCGACCTCTTTTTGCAAGAGCTCCTTGCGAAACTCGAAACCGGCAACGACGAACCGAAGGAGGTCCCCGAAACGTCGGTCGAATCGAAAGACGTCATCGTCCGACGGGCGGCGATTCCGTTGACCGAAGTTCTCACTCCCGGCTGGCAAACGAATATTTCCGAACCGCAACTCGTTCGAATGTTCGGTGGACGTCAAGGGAAAATTTATTTCACGGACATCTCGCCGGACGGGAAGCGGATCGTTTCCACTGGAGACGATCACGACGCCGTGCTCTGGGACGCGGAAACCGCAACGGAAATAGCCGCCGTGAAAAAGCCGAAAAACTCCCGTGGAAGCGCGATCACGTTTACGCCGGACGCCAAGTCGGTCCTGTTCGGGGGAGTTGCCGGCGAAGTCGGCCTTTGGAGGCCGACTCCATCGGACAAGTCAAAAGACCAGGCCCCCGTTTGGCAAAAAACCGAACATCCGTGGACAGGCTGGATTTGCGTAACCAAAGACGGCAAGCACTTTTGTTCGACGGCGGAAAGCGACGCAAAATTCGGCGTGTTCATTTGGGAAACGGAAACCGGCAAGCTCCTGAAAACGCTCGTTGATCACAAGAAACTCGTTTATGCGGCGGTCTATTTCGCCGACGGGACCCGATTGGTCACGGCGTCGAAGGACGGAACATCGCTCATCTACGACATGGAAACGGGAAAGCCGATCTTTTCGTTGCGCGGTCATCAGGAAGACGTTCGTTGCGTTGCCGTGAGCCCGGACGACTCGCTGATCGTCACAGGAAGCTTGGACGACACGGTGATCGTTTGGAACGCGAAAACGGGAGAACCGATCAAGCGGTTCGGGACGTTCAACGGCGATGTGATTTCCGTGTCGTTTTCACCCGACGGCTCCAAAATCGCGATCGGACGGAACTGGAACGGCGAAGGAACGTTTATTATCGATACGAAAACATGGAAGCTCTCCCATTTCGTGCCGGGACACGGCTTTTGGAGTTGTAAAACGTCCTGGAGTGCCGACAGTCGCTTTCTCGTTACGGGAGGAGACGACATGCGGCTTTGGAAGTTTTTCGGCGACGATGACGGACCGGCGGTATCGCTTCCGGGAGACGTGAAGGAATTACCGCTCTCGAAAATCCCGTCCGCCGTTCTCCTTGCCGGGGTTCATCGTTGGGAGTTCGGCAAATACCGTTCGTCGAGAAAAGCGTTCGAAAACGATTCGCTCTGGGCGCATGCTCCCTGCCGGTTTGTGTTGAAACTGGACGGAACCTGGAAAACGCTCAAAACGTCGTATGGAATCAGTGTCGGTGCCAATCTCGGCCAGGCGAGTTGCGTGTTCGTCGTCAAAGCGGACGAAAAAGAAGTATTTCGTTCGGAAATGATCCGCGACAACCTCGACCGGCCGTTGGAAATCGACCTCACCGGCGTCAAACGGCTGGAGCTGTTCGTCGATGCGAACGGCAACAATTACAACGATCACGCGGTATGGTACGAACCGGCTTTATCGCGGTAATGCATCCGGGGATTGGGCTGCGATACATCCCCGGCTCTTCGAGAGAAATATCGCTCAAAAATTCCAGTTCATGCCGAGCAACAGCGTATGGGCGGAGAATTCCGACGCGATCTCCGCCGTGTACCGTAGGTACAAATCGAGACTGGAACCCAAGTTTGACGTGAATCCCCCTCCGCAGAAGAACCGATCTTTTTTCAGGAGCACGTTGTCGATGCGATAGACGACCGGTGAATCGACGAACATCGCCGCGTTGATAAGATCGAGGTCCCCCCACTCATGCAGCCAACCGGCATAAAGCCGCGGCGAAACGACGGCCAACTTGCCGATCGTTTTCCATGAATAACGGCAGCCGAGCACCGACGTCGTTTTGACGCCGTCGGATTCGGATCGGTCGTCGTAGAACGCTTGTCGCAAGCCGATGTACGGTTCGATTTTCGCCAAGCCGTTCTCCCACCAGGTTCCCGACTCGATTCCGTAACCGCCCTGCGTCGACGAGTATTGGTACGAATTCGCTCCTCGAAGACCGATTTTGTTTTCGGTCCCGGCAACATTCCCTTCGACGTCGAAGTAAAGACGCTGCAACTGAATTCGTCCGTAAATCAATCCAAAGATCGCGGAGACGTCGGTGCTGTTTCCCGGCGTTTTACATTCCGCGGAAACCCATGTTCCTCCGATTCCGCCCCCCCAGAGAAAGTTGCGGCCGATTTGACGGTCGGCACCGATCGTCACACCTCCGCCGTTTGCCGAAAAATCGCCGTTTCCGTTTTCAAGTTCGCTTGTCGTCAGGTTGCCGAACCCACGAAACCAAACCCTGCCCGCCCCTGCGATGCCTGAGTTTCGATTCCAGGAACCGACTCTCCGTGATTGCGGAAACCCCAGGGAAAAAAGATTCGACAAACCACGTTGGCCGAGATAGACCGTGTTGTCCACCTCTTCCGCCAAGACGATGTTTTCCGCACGAAAAATCATCGCGGAACAAAGAACCACACCGGCGAACGCAATCGTCGCCTTCTTCGTGAATTCCTTGAACAGCGGCATGGCGAAAAAACGGTAATAGTGAACGAAAAACGTATACGAGCCGGAAGCTATTGCTCCCGGCTTGTGGAGAGAGATTCCTATTTCACCGGATCCGTCGCGGCGGAAGCGGTTTGCGGTTTGCCTTCCGTTTTCGGTTCCGCGACCGCCGGTGCGGCGCTGGTTTCGGCGAGTTTGGCGGCGAGCACTTCCGGAGACGGCGTTTGAGCGACCTGCGGACGATGGAAGACCGCCGGCATCATCACTCCACTACTGTTGTTCCGGGCGAAGAGTTGCAGCTCGTTTTGTTCATCGAATCCAGCTCGCAACATCATCCCGCTCTGGACCGGTTGGTTGACGACATTGGCGCCGCTGGCGCTGCGGACGATCATTTCGCCTCCCGCCTTTTCCGTGGAGCCCAATTCAGTGAAAAACCGCCAATTTTCCATCGGTGTCACCATGAGATCGTCCGGGCTGGTGAAAATCCGATTGCCGACGAAAACGTGTCCCTGATACTGGGTTCCGATAAACTTCTTGCCGAGAACGACGTTGTTCGCCAGAACGGAGCCTTCGCGGATCACCACGTCTTCTTTTCCCTCGGCGCTGAAAAACGTTGCCGCTTTCGTGATTTTCAGGTTGCCGACCTCCAGCGAATCGAACTTGGTTTTTCCGGCGACTATGAAAACGAACGCCGCTCCCACAATTCCGCCGATCAGTGCGGAAACAATCGAATTCGTCAGTTTTTCACCCATTTGCTGAACCTCCATGAGAATGTTGGACACTCAATCGCCGACAAATCCTTGCCGAACGCTGTTGAAATACGGATCGGGAGACGCCCTCCCTGAAAAGACGCGGAATCTTAGCAGATTTCGCCAAACGAATCCAGAGCAATTTGACGCCAATTCGAAAAGAATTTGCGTGGCGGCCTGTCTTTGCATTCATTTCGTGGGATTCTTGAAAACGCCGTGCGTTTTGGTAGACTGTTTCCATGAAATACTTGCTCTCATTCCTATTGCCGCTTTTTGCGGTTTTTGCAGTGGCGGACGACGGAATTTCCCGCGTCCGTGTCGGCGTTGAAGGGTTTTACAAAAACGGCTGCTGGACGCCGGTTTGCGTCGATGCGGCTCCCGAAACGCCGGTCGTCGTTCATACGGTCGACTCCGACGGAACGCCGACGACGTTTCACGGCTTCGGCAAGACCGTCTACGCCAAATTGGGGCGGGCCAACGCTCCGCTTACCGTGGAAATCGGCGAATCCCGAAAAACGCTGAAGCCCGGCGGCAACCCCACCAGGCAGGACCGTTCCGCGGCGTTCCGATTCGCGGAACCGGTATCAGTCGACCGACCGATCTATCTCGTTGTCGGGTCGGAAGATATCGGCCTTCAAGGGGCCGTTGCGGAACTGACGCTTCGGGAGGAAAAACGTCCGATTCTCGTCAAAGTTGACTCGTTTGCCGATCTTCCGGATCGTTGGTACGGTTACGAAGCGGTCGATATGGTCGTCCTGACGACCGCCGATCCGCAACAATTTAACGGGGTGACGTCGACCAGTCCGCAAATCAAGGCGCTCGATGAATGGGTGCAGCTCGGCGGGCAGCTCTTTTTCTGCGCCGGAAAGGACTCCGAAAAGTTCCTCGCCCCGGAAAATGGAGCACTCCGACCGTTTCTTCCCGGAAAGTTTGTGCAAATGACCGAACTTCGCAAAGGGACACCGCTTGAGCTTTACGTCAACAGTAAACGGCCGATTTCCATGAACGGGACCGTTGAGGCTCCGTTTCTCCGAATGCCGTATTTTACCGAACCTCGCGGAATTCCGTTTGTCGAAGACGGCAACCTTCCGCTGGTGCTCCGCTGTGCTCACGGATTGGGGACCATTGTCTACTTTGGTGGTGATCTTTCCGGCAAGCCGCTTGCCGATTGGCGGGAACGAAGCCAACTCGTGTTCAATATCATGCTTTGGAACGAGGAACGAAAAACCGGTGTGCAAACGTCCATGTCGCTGATTCAACTCGGATACAGCGATATTTCGGGGCAAATTCGCAGCGCCTTGGACCGCTTTGACGGCGTGCGGATCATTCCGTTTTCGATCGTCTTGCTGCTTTTGGCTGCTTACCTTCTCGTGGTCGGCCTCGGCGACTGGTTCCTCGTCCATCGAGTGCTAAAGCGACCGATGCTGACATGGATCACGTTTCCACTCTGGATCGTGCTCTTCAGCGCCGCCGCGTTTTGGCTCGCCGCTCCCGGCAGACCGAACCAAACGATGCTCAACGAACTCGATGTCCTCGATATCGATGTCGACAGCGGAACGGCTCGGAGAAGCTGCTGGGCAAACCTTTATAGTTCCGGCGACGCTTTTTATTCCCTCCGAATGTCCGCCGATCTTCCGCTTGCCACGAAAACGAACCTCGCTGATTTTCCTTCGAAAAAGACCAATGTGATGTTGCCGACGGACAGGGAATCGTTGTTCGCCTGGAACGGGCTTCCCGGCAGCGGACTCGGCGGCATGGCCCCAAAAACGGTAAGCCCGACCGTCTGGCGCAGCGGTTCGGAGCATTCGGCCGACGAACGGAATTTGCTCAAAAACGTTCCCGTCCAAGTCCGTGCAACGAAAAGTTTCTTCGGACAAGCGTGGAACCTCGGTGTTCCCTCGACCCGTCCGACGATTTCGTTGGTCGATGAAGACGGAATTCCCATCGGAACGCTCACCAATCCGGTCGACGCTGTTCTGGAAGATTGCCTGCTCGTTTACGGCCGTTGGATACTGAAACTCGGAACGCTTGAGTCGGGACAGCAGATCGAAGTCGGTACCATGTCGGAGCGGATGGAGTTGCGGGACGTCTTGGTTCCGAAGGGAGCGATCGGTCCGAAAATCCAGCGGTTGGCGTCGTACAATGCACAGTCCGGCGACCTTGAATACATTGTCCGTGCCATGTCGCTGTTCCATGCGACGGGCGGTTCGGACGCCGTCGGCTTGAACAACGCCTATCAACGTTCGCTCGACATGAGCCATCTGTTGACGGTCGACCGCGCGATCTTCATCGGTTCGTTATCGCAACAGGAATCCGGCAAAGAAAACTTTTTGTCGTTCAATGTCGTCGTCGACGGCCAACGACCGGAAGGGCGCAACGAGCTCATTGTTCGGCAGCCGATCCCCATCAAGTTGACGGAACGATCGCCGCGACTGCGACGGAGCACCGGACAAGACGTGGGACGCGATAAACTTGAAGGGGTCGACAGGACAATCCACGAAAAAGGTGCTCCGGCAATGGGGCCGTAATGTCGGTAATGTGTTTAAGTTGCAGTCGTGCAATGCGAGCAATTACCGAACCGTTTCCAGATCGCCGAGAAACCGCTTCAACGCATCGACGACGGGAACGTCGGTTCGAAACAATTCGTAAACGATTCCGGCACTACGGCAACCGATACGAACCGTTTCCAGGAACCGCTCCGCCTCCTGGAGATAGGTGTTACGAATTCGAGCGGATTCGACGGCAGGGAGCGACGTCGACGTTTTCATGTCACGGAATTGCGTGAATTCCCGGAACGGAAACTCCAGTTCGGCGGGATCGAGAACATGCAGCACGAGCAAACGGCGGCGGCCCCGTTTCCCCTGCATGCGTCGGAGCGTCTCAACGACTTGATCCGGCTCGTCGAAAAGAAGGTCGGAAACGAAGAACGTCAGCGGGGCGTTTTCCATCGAAATCGGTTCGGCAGCTCCGTGTAATTCCTCCAAACCGTCGATGAGTCGTTGCCAGTCGGACGGGCGATTGCCGGGAGGAAAACTTCGACGTTCTTCACCGTCGAGCAGCGAAAGGGCGAATCGCTCCCGATCCCGGAGGAGCATCCAAAGAATCGCCGCACCGAGCAGTTTGGCGTATTCGAGTTTCGACAATCCGGAATTCCCGCCGCGAAAATTCATTCCCGCCGCCGTGTCGAGCAAGACATGTCCCAAGCGATTGCTTTCATCGCGGAAGCGTTTCGAATGCAGGCGATCCGTTCTCGCAAACGCCTTCCAATCGAGTTGGCGGAGATCGTCGCCGGGAACATAATCCCGGTGCTCCGCGAATTCGTGCGAAAAACCGTAACGCCATCGGTGTTCGTGCAAACCGGTCGTCGAACCGCCCGCGGCGTGCAAACCGATCCGGGAAGTCGCCAGCGCCGGAAGAATCCGCTTCAGTTCGTCTTTGAGATTCATGGAGCCGATTTCTTTTTGAAAAACAAATCGACCATGACCCAAGCGGCGAGGACGCTCAGACAGAGCATCGCCGGAGCGCGGTAGCGGATCGAACTGACGAATACGATATGGAGCGCCGTAATGTACACGGCGGGAATCCAAAGAATCCGTGCGGAAAAGTCGTTCCAAAGCGACCGAACGGCACCGAGCAGTCCGAATATGAGAACGGGAAAATAGGTACAGCAAACGGCAAGTTTGACGCCCCAACTCGAAAGCGTCGCTTCGTTCGGCCAGAAGTTCCACATGCGGGCGAATTTCGAGGTCGCGAGTTTCCAAACAAGATCGGGATGCGTCCACGCCCATTCGATCGCCTTTTGCCGCATCTTGGCGTTGAGTTTGGCTTCAAGCGTTTCTTTCGGCGCGTCTTCAGGAAGCAGTTTGAGTTCCGCGTCACGAAATTCGTCGACGAACGCCATGTCGCTCCCGCCGTCGGCACTTGGGTTGAGCCCGTCGTAAAGACTCGGCCCGACTTGCAGTGTTGTCGAGACGAACGTTTTCGTGATCGTGTAATTTCGGATCCACCATGGCGTCAGGCAGAGTGCAACGACAATCGACGCCACGGCGCCGGTCCAGGCGATCCGCTTGAAATCCCGCGGACAGAGCACGATTCCGACAAGAGCGGCAAACGGTACGAAATAGAGCCAGTCGGGTCGACAGTAAATCGCGGCAGCGGCGAAAAGGCCGGCGAGAATCGTGTAGGGTGTCCGCTGCCCGACATCCTGGAACGCCTTGATCCAGAACGCGATTTGGAGCAGCATCAGCAGACAGAACGGAGCCT
This sequence comes from Thermoguttaceae bacterium, assembly GCA_031549705.1. Classification (GTDB taxonomy): domain Bacteria; phylum Planctomycetota; class Planctomycetia; order Pirellulales; family Thermoguttaceae; genus WRKP01. Next base: position 4,556 of record JAVBPI010000025.1, on the reverse strand, counting down.
CGGAGAGTACCATCGCGCTCATCACGACGTTCAGCGGATCGATGGCGACGATCCAACCGGCAAGGAGCGCGATCTTCGGATCACGGAACAGGAGCATTGCGATCCAACCGACCGCCGCGACGGTTAATGTTCCGATAATGCAGTTCTCGATCCGCCCCGCCATGATCGGTGTCTTGTTGCCGCCGACCACGAACAGCGGCGCAAGGAGCACCGGATATCCCGGCATCCGATGGATTTTCATGCCGTTGTATTCGTACGGCTCGACCTTGGCAACCGCCTTGCCGAGTTGCCAATAGGTGTCGCTGTCCGGAAAGTAAAACTTTTCGTCACCGCAACGGTGTTGCCAGAAAAACGACATCGCCAACCGCAACGTCAGCGCAACGACAAGGAGAACGAGCCAGTCTTGTTTCATGGTGGGAAAGTATCCGTCATCCCCGCGCAGGCGGGGACCTAGAGAACTCGCGACGAAACCTTCTTGCACACGTTCTGATTGCCCCGGCATGTCAATACGGATGCAAACGATCAACAAAACCGTTCGTCTAGGCCCCGCCTGCGCGGGGATGACGATTGAAAAACGTTAAAACTTACGGGGACGGATTTTGCCTTGGACGCGGCCCGGGAGTCCTTGGATCCGAAGGAATCCGGTCGCATCAGTCTGGTTGTAGGCGTCTCCACCCTCCATGGTCGCGATTCCCTCATCGTACAGACTGTTCTCGCTGGTTCGACTCTGTACGGTAATGTTCCCTTTGTACAGATTCAACACGACTTCACCGCTCACGGGCTTTTGGGCTTCTTTGATGAACGCAAGGAGAGCGTCCATCTTGGCGTGATACCAGAATCCGTAATAGACCATTTCGGCGACTTCCGGAGCCAAACGATCCCGCAGGTGCATCAGGTCGCGGTCCATCGTGAGTTGTTCGACGTACCGATGAGCGTCGTACAGAATCGTCATGCCGGGAGATTCATACACGCCGCGACTCTTCATTCCGACGAAACGGTTTTCCACCATGTCGATCAGGCCGACGCCGTTGCGGCCACCGATCTTGTTCAGTTCTTTGACGATTCCGACGGCGTTCTTTTTCTTGCCGTTGACCATGACCGGCACGCCGTTCTTGAACGTCACGGAAACCTGTTCAACGGCGTCCGGCGCGTTTTGGGGGAGCACGCACATGCCGAATTCAACCGATTCGACGCCGCAAACGTCAAGCTGTTCGAGAATCCCCGCTTCGTAACTGATATGCAAACAGTTCTCGTCGCTGCTGTACGGTTTCTTGAGCGACGCCTTGACCGGAATCTTTTTCTTCTCGCAGTACTTGATCATCTCGGTGCGGCCGGGGAACGCCTTGCGGAACTTTTCGTCACGCCACGGAGCGATGATTTCAATGTCGGGATTCAACGCTTCGGCGGCAAGCTGGAAACGGCATTGGTCGTTCCCCTTTCCCGTGGCACCGTGAGCATAGGCTGTTGCTCCGACTTCCTTGGCAACCTGCAAGCAAACTTTCGAAATAATCGGTCGGGCAATCGACGTTCCGAGGAGATAAACCCCTTCGTATTTCGCTTGGAATTGCAGCACCGGAAAGGCGAAGTCGCGGCACATTTCGTCCTGCACGTCGACGATGCGGGCCGAGGCGGCGCCGATCTTTTTCGCCTTGTCGAGAATCGCCTGCCGATCTTCACACGGCTGTCCGAGATCGACGTACACTGCGTGGACGTCGTATCCCTGATCCATGAGCCAACCGAGAATCACCGAGGTGTCGAGACCTCCCGAATACGCCAAAACACAAGATTTTTTCATAAAGCCCTAAAATGGGGAAATATTCGGACGGAGGGAGCACTTTTCCAAAAATGCCTCCTGATATCAAGATTACCCGAATTATAACCGCCGATCAAAGACTTGCAACAAGGGCGGCATGACATTCAAGCCTTTCATGAAGCAACATACCGAATGCCGAAAGCTCAGAAAATGAACTTTACGGATCACGATTTTTCAAGGAAATACATCATGAATGCTGGCGCACCACGTTTGGGCCGCCTGTGAAAAAGTGCTTGGCGTACAGTTTTGGCAAGGAGCCGGATTAGCACAAAATGGACCGGAACAGGATTGCGGATGGTTGGGGCCCGGATGCACCGACGGTTTGTCAAGAGGTTGGTGCCAACGGTAATGGACTGCCTGACAGAATGCAGATTGCAGTTCTTTCGAGGCGTTTTCGGGGAAAGCGCCCTTGCTGACAAGTCTTGAGAATACGGCTGTTGTTTTGTCGTACAGATCCCTTAGCCGACAAGACAACGAACTGTTAGCAGGGGGGGCTTGTTTCCATCGAGCCGCAATGGTGTAAATGAAATGCGGGAAAACAAGCGTAATAAACTGGTTCCGAGCATTCAAATTTTCAGCGTAACCAATGTAACGACTATCAGAGTCCGTAGCGAAAGCAACAAAGGGTTTTGTCATCATTTGTGCCCATAGCCGTAATGCCATGTTGAAATCATTCACGATCTCTGCATCGGAAATGGGCATTGGCCGGGTTGTTCGTAGAAGCGGAATCTGATAATCCGCATTGTTTGCCGATATTTGTTTTACGAAATCAGTTTTTTTATCCGTAACAATTTGATTTCTTGACGTGTTGTTTTTCAAGCGTAGCATAAACACTCTTGCCGTATTATCGGGAACGGCAACGGTGATTTGGCTCGCCCGCAACCAATCCAGAAGATCGGTCACATTCCACACATAAAGGAAAGTCAGCAAACGCTCCAGTGCGAAGTAGTCGAGCGCTATGTACTGGTGGCCACGTGAATTGGGGAACGGGTCTGTGTAAAGGATTGGCACAAATGGCATGATAGGGCAAGTAGAAAAGAAAAACCGATATCGAAAAACGCGCGAAATTCAACAAAGCAATGAAAAAAACGTGCGTCAACCATCCCTTAACGGCACGTTCGTAATGCAACACGACTGTTATGGCCCGAATTCCTTTTCGGACGTCGTAATCACACAGATCGCGTCTCAAGCAATTCCAGGCAACTTTCCAGACCCGAATGTTCGAAAGCGTCGGATTCTTCGCCCCACGCGTTTCCATTGTTTTGAGGAATCCCGTCGCCGTTGCTCACTTCGAAAAATTCGAAAACATCTCCCAGGTCTTCGCTCCAAACAAATATCAGATCGGCGACCATTCCCCAATCATATTCCGGAAATTGTTGCTTCAGAGCCCAATGATATTGCCGAACATAGTTACCAGAGACACCACGATGCAATAGTTTCGTGATAAAAGCGGCAAGATCGTCCTCGGAGGCTTTGAGACGTCTCTCAATATCTGGTGAAAAGGAATTTTCCACCGATCTCATACCTTTATGCTCTTTCATGTACTCGTCGAATTTTTCACGATCGCTCTGTTTCGTTATAAGGTTGTCGCGATACAAAGCATGTGAGAAAAGATAGGGACAAATGCATGCTTCACTGGCAAATTTTCTTGTGCTTTCCAAAAAATTACCTGTAAGGATGTCCCCTTCCCGGCATCTTTTCGCGTAAAAATCCTTAACAGCAGCAGGAGGAAGAAGGAACGCCAAGGCAAAATCCTGGGAATACCGATCGCCCCAGCGAAATTCTCTGTCAGATTTGCATTTACTTTCTCTATTTTTCAAGGAGAGCGTGAAGAGGTTTTCTGTGGGACGAGTGAAAATCAAGCCAAGCAATAAGGCCACATGAAATCTTCGGCAGCAATATTTTATCGCATCGGAATTGTCCACGATAATGCACGCTTCCTGTTTACCCTCTTCAGTGGTATAGGTGAAGCACACGCCATGAACGTCGTTGGTGACAAGGTTGCGATAGTAAAAGTGAATGCCAAGCCTCCGGCAAACCAAATCAAGATCGACAAGCGTATCTTCCCGTTTGATTCCGCAAGCCTCTCGAAGCTTTTCGGCATCACGGTGCCCCCATACGGTCGCGTGAACGCTCAACGCTTCCCGGTTTTCCTTTTGTGGGAGCCAACTGGAATGAAAGTCAATTGTTTCCCAAGGGTGTGATTCTTTCCACTTCTCCGTCCGCCAGAGATGGGATTCGTGGCCGCTCATCCAGACAATCTCTTGAATGGAAAGCAAGTCCTTCGTTTCGAGCAAACGAGCATCGCCTTTCATGTCCAGATATTCGGCAAACGGAAATGGCGCATCTGGCTCATTACGAAAGACGTTCGGATCAACCTTGATCATGTTAGCCAACATGATCGCCTCGTTGTCGGAAAGCGGATCGCCGGAATTCGAGTCGAGTTCTTCCAACCTTTCCATGGAAATAGATGTTCGCTCTTCGACGATTGCTGCACTGAATTTTTCAATCTTGAAAGCTTTCAGCGCAGTCAACACTCTTTCACGGAAGTAGTTTTTTTTCGTCGGCATAGAATTCAACAAAAACAAATTGAAGAGAGAAAGAATATAACAACACGATTCAAATCATAAAAATTGTCTTTGTAAAACGCAAGAGCAAAAAATACCGGAAAAATTGGGTTCACTACCTGCCGTTTTTTTTTTATTTGACGACAAGGGAAACAAAAAACTAAGTTTATGATAAA
>JAVBPI010000214.1:0-7640 GCA_031549705.1 Thermoguttaceae bacterium | reverse complement strand
GAGTTCGCTTGAGAATCTTCTCGATGTCCGGACGAAATCCGATGTCGAGCATTCGATCCGCTTCGTCGAGCACCACCCATCGGAGCCCGTCAAACGACAGCGCCCGGCGGTTGAGCAAGTCGAGAATTCGGCCCGGCGTTCCGACGATCACGTCGACGCCTTCCCGAAGCCGCGAAATCTGCTTGGCCAACGGCTTGCCGCCGTAACACGCCGTCACACGAATATCCCGACCGTAAGCCAAACGATGCGCTTCGTCTCGAACCTGAACGGCAAGTTCCCGTGTCGGCACGAGAATCAACGCAACGGGATCGTTTCCCGGCGGACAGTTTTCGACCCCTTCGATGATCGGAATCGAGAACGCAGCGGTTTTTCCGGTTCCCGTCTGCGCCTGCCCCATGATGTCCTTACCCGCCTGGACCTGTTTGAACACGCCTGATTGGATCGGCGTCGGGGCGAGATATCGAACGATTTTTAACGCTTCGAGCATCGTTTCGGAAACGCCGAGTTCCGCGAACCCTTTCGGATCCGCTTCGGCGTCCTCCGGATTCGGACGGTTCGATTCGACATGCGGTCGCATCTCTCCCCGTTGCGAGGCGAAACGATCACGTTCCGGACCCTTCGGTTCGCGGGCCAAACGGTCCCGCTCCGGCTTCGGCGCCGATTTTCGTTCCTGTTTCGGTTCCGACTTGCGTGCTTCTTTCTCCACACGCGGTGGAGCCGGTTCACGCCGCTGCGGTTCAGGTTTCGCCTTCGTCGCCGGCTTTTCCTGACGAACAGGACGCTCTTCAGGCGGCCGCTGTTTTCGTTCGGAAACCATCGGTTTGGCAGGCTGCTCCCTCTTTTCCGTACGACTTTCCCGGGCCGGACGCTCCTCACGGGCTTCCGATTTTCGTTTCGGCGTTTCCGGCTGCCGGGTTCGAGAGACTTCGTCGTCAAGTTTTCGTTCCGTTTTTTGGGGGGCCGGTTCCTTCCTGGCGGATTCCCGTTTCGGAGCTTTCCGTTCGGAAACGATCAACGGAACATATTCCCGTTTGTCGGGGTCCCAAACCATTTGTTCACGTTTGGGGCGTTGTGGAGCGGCGGCGGCATCCGAATCGTCTTCCTCACGGCGTTCACGGTATTGCTTTTCCGGGGTTCGGATTCGGTCTTTTTCCGGTATTTCCTTGCGTCCGGGCTTTTCTTTTCGTTGCGGCAATTCGCTATCCTTGGGGATCGGCGTTCGTCCATAGCTCGGGAGGACGAGGTCATCGTCGTCGTCCTCGAAATCAAGCGGGTCCAACGGCTTGACGGCGGCGGACTTCGGCGACGATTTTTTCGGCGATTCCTTGGATTTCGGCGGTTGCTTCGGAGCGTCGTCCCCCTTTCGGGAGGAAGGCTTCGCTCGTTTGGGAGAGACGACTTTCGTGGCGTCGAACGGCGAGTCGTCGAAATCGTCTTCCGAACGGGGGCCACCGTAAAAGAGGTCTTCGTCGGGAATATCGTCGACTTTCGCTCCTCCTTCGTCGACGAACCCCCATTCGAAGGTGTTAACATAATCCGGCCGGCGGGGACGGCGTCCGTTTCCGCCGCTTTTCTTGACGTTGCGATTCTCTTTGCGTTCTTTTGACAAAATTCGTATCCTTGCTGAACAATGAACACCGACATGCCGAACAGTATTCGGCGATAAACTTAATCGAGCTTATTAGAGCGTAAAATTTATTTTCGGTCAAGTAGACCGAAAACGCCGTCGATCCCGTGAGGAATCGGCGGCGTTTCAGGATTACAAACCACGAATCGACGTCCTACTGCCTGTCAAGGACGTTTTTCGCTTTGGCTTTCAGGGCGTCATTCGCCGTTGTGTCGATCACTTTTTTCATGGCGTCGACGATCGCCGGCGACTTTCCTTGCAGTTTCTCGGCGATCAGCACGGCGGTTTCACACGCTTTTTCCCGGAATGCGTCGCTTCCAAGCTGCTGCATCGTCAGATCGAGCGTTTTCAGCGTCGGATACTTCGCGTAAACTTCAAAGACGATGATCTTGTCCTCATTCCGTTCGGCGAGGTCGAGGAACGACTTGCAGAGCTGCAGACGACGCTCTTCCGACATGTTGAACTGCCGCGGAATTCGGATCAATCCACGGAGGCCGCGAACCTTGTACTTGTTTTCCGTCGCGTCCTTGGCGAGTTTCATGCAGACCTCGGCGACGGCGTTGGCATCTTCAGGCGACCGCCAGGAGCCGAGCATTTCGGTTCCTTTGTCCTTGAGTTCCGGCGAGTCGCTAAAAGCGGCGAGCTTCACGATTTCCAGCGCCTTCGGACCACCGACTTCCTTAAGCAGGTCGAACATGAACATTCGGGACGTCAGCGATTTCGTCGTCGCCATCCAATCGGAAATTTTGTCCGAGGCGGCATCTTTCGGCATTCGGGTGCAGGCGGATTTCAGCACGGCTTGGATCGCCTTGACGTCTTCCGGCGCCTCGGCAGCGTCGAGAACCGCGAAGAGAACCGGCAAGTCGTCGAGTCCGGCGATTTGGCCCAGGGCGGTCAAGGCCGCTTTTCGGACGTCGGCATCGGTGTCCTGCATGCTCTTCTTCAAGAGCGGATACGCCGCGAGAATGCGACGGTCTTCGACCAATCCGATTGCGGTGATTTTCTGCGCGGTGTTTCCTTTGTCGAGCAAATCGACAATCGCGGCGTCGATTTCCTTGCCGGGAAGGTTCGACAGCGTTCCCTTGGCAGCGGCGGCGACGGCGGCCGATTCCGTTTGGTTGGCGGCGTCGATCAACGTCGGCAACACGGAGGGATCGCCGATGTTGCGGAGCGAATCAATCGCGGCGACACGGACAACTTCGTCGCCGGATTTCGCGAAACCGGCAACAACCGACAACGACAGGGCTTTCGATTCCTTATCCAAGCGGTCGCCGATTGCACGGACAAGCAGCGACTTGCGAGCGGCGTCTTTCTGCTTGTCGAGCTGTTCGATCATCGCCTTAGTCACGGCGGCGCCGGCGGGGAGCTCACGAGCCGCCTTTAATCCGACGGCGAAGAACTTCGGATTTTCCGAGTTCAACTGTTCGACCAGCTTTTCAACACCATCGAGACCGCGGGCCTTGATTCCCCAGTACAGGGCGGATTCCTTCTGATACGGCTTGATGTCCGCAACGGCCAAGGCGTCGAACAGCTTGAGCGCTTGATCTTTCTTGCCCGCCTTCAGGAACCCGTCGGCAAGGAGAAATCCGGAGTCGGCGAACTTCGGATCGAGATTCTTCTGCGTAAAGAAATCGATCGCTTCCTCTCCACCGGTTGCGGCGTAAGCGTATCCGGCAGCTTGCGCAATGTCGAAGTTTTCGTGTTTCAGGAATTCCTTGGCGGTCGCTGCCGAGGCGGAATTCTTCCGGACGCCGAGCGTTGTGAGAACACCGGCGATTGCTTCGGCACGGGTCAGTTTTTTGGCGGCGTCGCAGAGAGCGGCGTCGACTTCCGGCCCGGGAATCGTTTCCAGAGCGTATCGGGCATAGAACCCTTCTTTTTCTTTATCGAGTTGGGCAACCAGCGCCGGAATCGCGAGTTTTGTTCCGTGGGTTCCGAGCCGTTTGCAGGCGAGCATCTTGAGGTAGAGAATCGCCTCATCGTTTTCCGGACGCTGCACGATGCTGAGCATCTTGGCCTCGTCGGTCGTTGTAAGGAGCGTCTTGGCGATTTCGCCCCGATTACCGAGCAGGTCGTCCTTCGGGACGCTGTGCCAATCGGGGTCCTGAGCTAACAGCGGCGCCGCCAAAGCGACCGCAAAAAGGAAAAGATATGCGTGTTTCATGGGGATATAAAAGGAGTTAGAAGATAGAAGTTAGGAGTTAGGAGTTAGGAGTTAGGAGCAGGAATCGAGGAGTCAGGAAATCGAAAGAAAGGAAAATAGGAGATTCTTTCGATTTTCTCCTCACTCCTAACTCCTAACTCCTTCTTTTAGCACCGCCACGGCGAGCGCATCGCCCGGCTGCGGAGTTTGTTCGCTTCGTCGTCGTTGAGGAATTCTTCCTTGACGGGATCGAACGTCACTTTGCGGTTCAGGTCCCAAGCGATTTTCGCGCAGTGGGAAGCGATGTGAGCGTTTGCCGCGACGTTGGCGTTCGACGCCGGATTCTTCCGCGACTTGACGCAGTCCAGAAATTCCCGGATATGGTTGTCCGGCGAGGTTCCCGGCGTTCCGAAGAATTTGAGTTCGGAACGGAGGTTCGGCGACGCTTCCATCCGACCACTGTCGCCGGTTTCGACCCAACCTTCGGTTCCTTCATAGTAAGCGGAACAGGTTCCCAAACCGCGCCATCCGTCGTTGCGCATCACGATTTTGACGCCGTTGGCATAGAGTCCTTCGACGCGGGCGGTCTTTTCCCCCTTGTCGTTGTGGGTCGGCCAATATTCGATCGGCACGGTTTCGTCGGACTGGTTCGCCCATTGGCAGAGGTCGACGGTATGCGTTCCCCATTCGAGGATTCCACCACCGTGAAAATCGTAAAATCCCCGCCAGCCGCCGCGCACATACGCTTCGTTGTATGGTCTCCACGGACACGATCCCAACCACATTTCCCAATCGACGACCTCTTTGTCCGGTTCCGGTTGAGCGGGAAGCCAATCATGGGTCGTTCCCGGCGAGAGCGTGTTGGCGTGGACTTCGGTCAGTTTGCCGAGCTTTCCTTCGTGGACGAGTTTCGCCGCAAGTTGGAAGTTGCCGATGTTGCGACGCTGTGTTCCCGCCTGAAAGATGCGACCGTATCGATTGACCGCGATTTCAACGGCCCGGCTTTCCTGGATCGTCAGCGAGAGCGGCTTTTCGCAGTAGATGTCTTTTCCGGCTTTGGCGGCGATGATCGATGCCATGGTGTGCCAGCGGTCGCCGGTTGCGATCAGCACGGCGTCCATCGGTTGGTCGGCGTAGAAATCGTGTATGTCACGAAACATGGTACAATCTTTGTTGCCGTAAAAATTGTCCGCCATGTTTTTGAGTTCTTCACGCCGATTTTTCCGCGAGTCGCAGATCGACACGAATCGGACATCCGGCTGCTTCATGAAGACTTGCAGGTCGTGTCCGCCGCGTGAACCGATTCCGAGGGCCCCGAGAATGATTTTTTCACTCGGGGGAACGGCTCCGTCTTTGCCGAGAAGTTTACCTGGAACATAGAAGGGAACGCCTGCCGCAAGCAGCGCCGCACCCTTGAGAAAACGCCGCCGTCCGCTCATTGCTGACTTGTTCGACATCTTGGTCTCCTGTGAAGTGATGGGAAAAGCTTTTACCACATTGAAAGCTCAGTATACCCCTACACAAGGGGGGATTGCAAGACGTCCGCTATTTTCGTGGATCGTGGCATTTACAGATCGCCTCTGCGGCGGCCGGATTTACTCGGCGGGCACGGATTGTTTTGAACGGTTTCGGGGATATACTGAAAGAAACGTCTGTTACAACATGTAAATGACCCGGAACCTTCGGTTTGCGGGCTAAAGGGTGATGTACGCCAAGATTTTTACTCCAATTCTGTTTTTCTGTGTTGCCGCGATTGCGTTTGCGGACCATGTCGAGATGCTCAATGGAACCACCGTCGAGGGAATGATCACGGGACAGGACGATCGCTTCGTTTCCATTGATGTCGCCGCAAACGGTAAGACGTTCGTTCGAAAATACGCCATTGATCGGGTCCACGCCGTCGTTCAGGCGGGTAAGCGGACCATCGTGACGCCGAAGAACTCCGACGAAAAAGTGGGACAGACGTTGGAATTGACGCTCGACCAACGGATTGCCGAAGCGGGCCGAACATTGCCGGCCTGGTGGGACGACACGAAACTCGATATACCTCCGACCCTCGATTTGTCGTACCCGGCACCGGTTCCCGGCAAACCGCTTCCGTGGAACAATCAAAAGAACATCGGCCAATTCGTTTGGGATATCGTCAACCCGAATCCGGGACGTTGGCGATCTTCGGGAATTCGGTTGTTCCACCATCTGCTCGAATTGCACAAGGACGATCCGACAACGCTCCAACGGGTTCGCAACGAACTCGGCATGATGTATTTCCGGTTCGAACAGGATTACGCTCGAGCCGCTTATTGGCTCCTGCAAGCGGGAGCGGATCGCCCCGATTTTCCGTTCTTCTCCGCAGTTCCCCTTGCGGAATGTTTCTGGAAGCTCGGCGACAAGCCGCGAACGCTACGGCAACTGGAAACCGTTAAGGACGTCTCACCGGGACTCGTCAAACTCCTTGCCAGCATGGGTGAAACCAAACAAGCGCTTGACGCCGCGCAAAAACTGGTCGCTTGGAACGCTCCCGTCGGATATGTTTCGACCGGCGACGTTTACCGTGTTGCCGGACGGAATAAGGAAGCGCTTGACGCCTACGCCAAGGCGGTCGCCGCCGTCGGAGGCAATAAACGGCTCGAACGGTTCAAACGTCGCGCTGAAGAAAACATTCTCGGCCTGAAAGCGTTTGAAATGCTCGATCTTTCGAAAGTCGCCGATGGAAAATACCGCGGCGAAAGTTCCGGCTTCGACGGACCGCTCCATGTCGAAATCACGATGATGGATCATCGAATCGCCGACGTCCGTGTCACGGAACACCACGAAAAGCAATTTTATTCCTCTCTCTCGGATACCTGCCGCCAGATCAAGGAAAAACAAGGGCTCCGGGACATCGACGCAACCAGCGGAGCGACGATTACATCGGAAGCGATTGTCAACGCCGCCGCCAAAGCGCTCACCCGACATTAATCCTCCGTTGAGCCCGCGAACTGAAGGTTCCGGTGCTTTCGAGGCAACACAACCTGATCAACAAACACCATGGCAACGCAAGAATCGATGTTGAAGAAAATCCGGGAATCGCTCTCCGACGTGAAAGCGTCGGAGAAAAAGCCGACGCTGCCGGACGTTCCCGAAGTTTGGCACACCGAAGGACTTTCGCTGGACGAACAGGCCAAACGGTTCAAAATGAATCTCGAAACGGTGAGTGGTGAAGTCGTTTCCTGCGAAACGTTGAACGACGCCATCGAACGGATCGTGGTACTCCTCAAAGAGACCGATTCACGAAAGTTGGCGATCCTGAACCGTCCCCTGAGCCGTTCCGTTGCCGATCGTTTGAGCGACAAGGAACTTTGCTTCGATCCGGAAAACGCGGCGGACGCTTCGGATGAAACGCTCGCCCGGATGGACGCCGCCATCGTATCGCCGGAATTTCTCCTTGCCGATACCGGGAGCTGTTTTTTTGCCGCCCCGACCGCCTTCGACCGCTTGACGACCTACATCACACCGCTGTCGATCGTCGTCGCTTCAGCATCGATGCTCCGCGAAAACCTCCCACAAGCATGGGGCGAAATCAAGTCGAGAGTCGCGAACGCCAAAACCGGCGAATTCGTGATCGTAACGGGACCGAGCCGCACCGCCGACATCGAAAAGATTTTGATTCTCGGGGTTCATGGTCCGAAGCGGCTTGTCGTCTTCCTTGTGCCGGACGCGTGAAGGAAGCAGCATTGATGGTCTCCCCCCTAAAATGAGCACCATCCTCACAAACGGCGAGTTCGCTAAAACCGATTATTTTTCCGGATCGTTAAAAATTACCAGCATCGGTGCCGACTGAAGCGGTACGGACCTTACCGTTTCGTCGCTTTCTCCCCCGGACGTGTTAGA
>JAVBPI010000101.1:0-7040 GCA_031549705.1 Thermoguttaceae bacterium | reverse complement strand
GCAGCGAATGTGAAATTGCGCACATGCCGGACATCAAGAAAATTTTGGTGTTAGGCAAGTCCGGCATGAACATGTTCGACGAACCCGAAGCCGCGAAATAATGAATTCCATACCAGCCCCAAGCGTCAGCGCGGGGTGATTTCCCCTTTCCCCACCCAAGGAGTTATAACATGACAACCGACGAAGCGAAAAAACTGGCATTGGCGATTGTGGAACGCAATCCCGGCCACGGACTCATGATGCTGGCGACCAATGGCTCGGACGGAACGCCGAAAATCAAGGCGATGGTGAAAATGCGCAACGACGGCCTGCAAAAATTCTACTTTTGCAGCAACACCTCGACTAAGCGTGTCGAAGAAATCAAACGCGACAACCGTGCCTGCCTGTACGCTTACGAATACGCGCCCGACGCCGACCCGGTTGTCTGTCGCGGCTTCATGCTCTCGGGAACGGTCGAGCTTTCGTGGGACGACGAGTTGCGCAAATCGCTCTGGCAGGATTTCATGACGATGTACTACCCGCAGGGGCCGCTTGATCCTGATTTCGTCGTCGTTCAATTCAACGCAGCCAGTGGAAACTATTACGAAGGACTGGAGAACAAGGATTTCACAGTCTGAACACGACGAATTTCCGACATCATGATCGGTTGTTCGCTCATTTTGAAAACATGGCGGTCATTCCGACTTCGTGAAAACCGAGACGCCGGTAAATGTTCCCTGCCGCTGGATTTTCATAGGCAAGGTTCGGAATGGTTCCTTCCGTGAGAAGGATTTCCGACAGTTTTGAAACCAGCACCGAAGCATAACCGCATCCCCGGAATGCCGGATCGGTACAAACGTAACCGATTCGGCCCAGGCAGCTTTCCGTCGCGGAACTGACAATCCGACTGTTTTCGCGAATGTTCAGCACTCTTCCCTTGCCGGTTGCAAGCATGTCGACAAGCTGTTCGAGCGGCATCATCAAGTCGCGGAATTCAGGCATGTTCGCCCGGAGTTGCAGGACTTCTTCTGCATCGTTCACGGTTGCCCATTCGACCGAAACTCGTTCGTCAATATGCGGCACGAAATTATCCCGTCTTAATTCCGCGAGATAACAGCGGTGTTCGGTTTGGAACGTAATGTGTTTCGCAAACGGCTCAACGAGCGTTTCCTTACCCGCGATCATCTTGAAGTCGATTTTGTTTTCATCAAGGAAGCGGCAGATCGCGCCAACATCGACCGAGTCGGATTTCGAATAGACATGAACACAGCCGTAAAACAGGCAAAAAACGTACTCGAACGAATCTCGCCCTTCCGGCATGGGCGCTCCCCACAAAAGGAAACGAGGATCGTCGAAACCGAAATTGCGGATATCGGCGACGAAAAACACCGTGTGTGCCGGTTCGTCGGCAAGGTAGGCGAGAACCGATTGTCGCTCCTGTTCGGTCAGTTTGCGGATTGTGCTGTTCATTGATTATCGCATTCAAAAATATTGGACAGTCGATAGACGACCAGATCAATTCCTTCAACGGTGGTACGCCGGTTTTCTTTCATGCCGATCCGTTTCATGACGGCTTGCGAACGGACGTTCTCCGGCAATGTAATCGAAATCAAATGATCGAGATGCAACACATTGAACGCATGATCGACACATGCTCGCGCCGCTTCCGTGGCGTAACCCTGCCCCCATGCAAATCGGGCCAAACGCCAACCGACCTCGACTTCATCAGGAAACCAGCGATGATGACCGAGGCCGGTGAAACCGAGAAAATTGCCGTCTGCAATCCGCTCTACGGCCAGCATGGAATAACCACGTTGTTCATACTGCCGTTGGAAACGGTCAACGAGTTCGTCGCTTTCTTTCCGGTCAAGTTTCTTGAGAAGATAACGCATGACCTCCGGATCGGCGTTCATTGCCGCAAAAGGTTCACGGTCTTCGTCTTTCCAAGACCGAAGGATCAGGCGTTCTGTTTTCAGAAGCATTTTGTTCATCACGAGTTCCTTTCGTTGTTTTCACGATTCAACAACTCATTCCTTTCAAGCGACGAACGGATCGATTCGATCAACGGCTTGAAATAGTCCCGCGCGTCTTGTTCCGGATTCGGACAAAAGGAAAGGTAGCGGCAGACCGATTCCTTCGCTAACATCGGAACGATGTCGGGAAGGTCGGTGGTCGTTATGTAGGAGAAACGGAGATTATCGCGTTGAAAGGTCGTTTGCATGAGCGATATTCATTTACTCTTTTCTGCGGCGAGGAGCAGAAACGGCGGACGGCGGGATTGGTCCGTAAGATCAGGACGTTTTTCAATCGCTTCCGGAATCGCGGCGGGTTCCAGCAGGCGGGTGAGCGCCAAGCCCCGGAAAATCAGGGCGTTGACGTAGGTTTCCGTCGTTCGATGATATTTTGTAACGCCGTCGATGAACCAATGTGTTTTCCGTATACCTTCGCTTCGATAATCGTCGAGAATCCAGTGCAACTTCGTTCCATCGGCGGCTTCGCACCAAAGCTGATCCTTGATCGAAGCGGTACAAACCGGATGCTCGACGGAAAACGCGAACAAGCCGCCGGGTTTCAATCCGTGAGCAATGTTGACAACGATGCGGTCGTAGTTTTCGATGTAGTGCAGGCAAAGCGAAGAAACGATGATGTCGTACTTTGACGTCCCGATGTCGTAATCCTCGACCGGTTCGTTGACAAACTCGACCGCCGGATGATCAACACGTTGCCGGGCGACGTCGATCATGTTACGGGAAATGTCGACGCCGAGATAGAATGCAGCTCCTCGTTCCAGAGCGTAAACGGCGAAATTACCCATGCCGCAACCGAGATCGAGAATCGCCTTGCCTCGCAAATCGGGGAGCAGGGTCCGAAACGCCGGTTCCTCCAACACGCCGTTGAGGCCGGTGTCGTTGTCCCGCAAGTTTTTGTAACCGAGAAAAAAATGATCGTTATCGTAAATGTTCTGTTTCATATCGACTTGTTTTTCAGTTCCATCGAGAGGATCGGAAGTCGGCTTGCCTTGCGGATCAAGCGGTGAGCGGCTCACGACTTCGAAGCCCGTGTGTTCAGCCGACCGCTTGCGGGTTCAGTTGGCTTCCCTCATCGCGCCATCAGTGCGAACACGCCCCAGCCGAGGTATTCACGCGTATATGTGACGTAACGTTTTGGCCCAGAGGTTAAATGCGCACGTATTTCGTCCGAAAAATCGTCGTCGGGATTCGCTTCAAGCCATCGACGCATCGTGAACCATTTGGCCGTCTCGTACCTGTCCCAACCTTCCTGATCGGCCAAGACCATTTCCACAACATCGTAACCGAGCTCGCCGAAAGACGCGATCAGTTCCGGAAGCAAGAGAAAGTCGGAAATGGCATTCGTCTCGCATCCCTTGGCGATGTCCTCCGTCAGCGGTGATTTCAGCCAATAAGGCTCACCGATGAGAATGATTCCCTCGTGGCTAAGACTCTTCGCCAGAAGTTCGATTGTTCCTGTATAGCCGCCGCCGATCCATGTGGCACCGACGCAGGCGGCTACATCGACTTTTTCATCGGCGACGTACCCGGCAGCGTCATCGTGGATAAACGTGACGCGATCGGCAACGCGGAGTTCTTCAGCGCGGCGTTTTGCTTGCGCGGAAAACAACTGGCTCATGTCGACGCCGACGCCGGTGATGCCGTAATCGCGCGCCCAGGTACACAGCATCTCGCCCGAGCCGCTGCCGAGGTCGAGGATGCGAGTTCCCGGCTCCATGCGCAAGACCGCTCCGAGCGTGGCGTACTTTTCCGGCGTGAACGGGTTATGAATGCGGTGAGCGCTTTCCGTGATGTTGAAGATGCGTGGGATGTCCAATGGAAAAACTCTTTTCTCTGATTGTGTGGTAATATACGTGCGATTAAATTTTTCGTTTCGCCGTCATTCGCCGAACTATCGACTCCATTCCGGCTATTCAATGAGCAATGGTAGCACTTCGGCCAAGGATTCGATCTCAAGGTAACGATTTCTTTCGGTCGGTTCATGAACGGTTTCGTGAGCCCAGGTCGTGTGAAACGGAACATGGACGGCATGGGCTCCGATCTCCAAGACCGGCAGCACGTCCGATTTCACCGAGTTGCCGATCATGAGAAAATGTTTCGGCGGGCAATCAAGGTGCTTGAGTAAATTTCTGTAACCATCCGGCGTCTTGTCGCTCATAATTTCGATGTGATGGAAGAACGGTTCGAGCCCGGAATTTTTTAATTTTCGTTCCTGATCGAGCAGATCCCCCTTGGTGGCGACGACCAATCGGTAACGCCCGGAAAGCGTTTCGAGAACATGCCGAACGCCGTCAAGCAGTTCGACCGGCTTCTCCAACAACTCCTTGCCGAGGCGAAAAATCTCCCAAAGGATCGCCGCCGGAATCGATTCACCTTTGATTTTCAGGGCGGTTTCGAGCATGCACAGTAAAAAACCTTTGGCTCCGAAACCGTAACGGTGAAGGTTTTCCATCTCGACGGCGAACAGCCGCTTGGAAAATTCTTCCGGTGGAACGACATCGTGGAACAGGTCGCAACAGCGACGTTCCATGTCTTGGTAATATGGCTCGTTCACCCAGAGCGTGTCGTCGGCGTCGAAGGCGATCACGCGAATCGTGGCGGTAAGGGAGGATTGTATTTTCATGAAATGTTTCGGGGCTCTCAATCTTCAATCTTGTGGTATTTTTGTTGTTTTCCGCGCATTTACGGCGTCCATTGAAGAACGCCGTCGAGCGGATTGCTTTTCCTCCACCGGACGAATTCCTCGTAATCGTTGACGCCGCCTCGGATCACGGCTTGGTAGTATTCGATCCCGGCGATCTTTTCCTCGTCGGGCGTGTCGTATTTGAGCTGAAGGATCGTTCGTTTTATTTCCGGCGTCATGGTCTGCATGAAGAGATCGAAAATGGTAGGAAGTGAGATCGGGCTCGGTTCTTTACCCGTATTATATCGGTAAAATGTCCCACCGTCGATAGTGCGATCCAGACGCTCGTTACACTGATCGGTAGAATTTCGACCTAACCAAATCATGTAAACAGCCGAGCCGGTTTTCACTTCCACGCTGTTTGATGCCGTGATACCGTTCTTCTACCAATAGAGATTGAGTCCGACGCTTCCGGCGTTTTCGTGATATTTTTCGCCGAACCGACCGAAGTAACTTGCCGACACGACAACTCCTTCGCGGATGTTCCATGCCAATGTCGCTTCCGGAACGACCCACGCCGTCGCCAGACGATTCGGCGTCACGGAAAATCGATGCTCATGCTGAACAAAACGTCCGGAAAGGTCGTCGCCGAACATGCCGCCGTACATTCCCATCAATTTTCCCGTTGCGACAAAGAGCTGGGAACCGGCTTGGAATTTTTTCCCGGCGAACAGACCGATCCCTCCTTCGAGATAGGTCGTGTCATAACGGTCGACCGATAAATTCAGCGAATCGGCTCCGTTCTCCGTATAACCGTCCGCAGAAAGATAAGAAAGCGACATTTCTGTACGGGGACCGATATTCCAGCCCCGAATCTTCCAAAGATCGCGACCTGCGGCGATTCGCGTTGAGAAGCCTTGCATTGTCGAAACGGAATCGGCACGTTTCGACATCGGGTCGAGCATGATCGGTTCATCGGGACGGTATGACGTGAAAACGGCACCGGGAATGAATATCTCGCGGCTCAAATCGTAATCGCCATAACCGTACGAAATCGAACCTTCAAGAAAACCGCGTTTTCGGTCCATGCGTCCGTAGAGTCCGATATTTCCCCAATCGCCTTGGGCGACACCGTCGCCGCTGATTCGGTGATTCGCCCAACTGCCGAAAAGCCCGAGGGTATTTCCGTTTCGGGTTCGTTCGATTCCGAACGACGTACCGGCAAAATGTCCGTCATACGCCCCCGTCGAAATCGTGCCGGTCCTACCCATCGCATTGCCGAATCCTTCCAGCCATCCCGTTGATTCCGTGCGTTTATTGATAGAACCGGAACGTTCACACGGATTACAGGTCATGCGACGTTTCGTCCCCTGTCCAAGCCGGTTGAGTTCCGTTCGCCGTCCCAGAGAGCGATGTAACCCGACAAGGCCGAGATGGGCGGATTCGACGGCCGCGTTTGTGAACAAAGGACTCATTTTTCGAGCAATAATGGTTTGGCTGTCGGAGTCCTGTGCGTCAAGGCGTTGAAAGACGTCGGCGGTATCCTGATTGATATCGGCTCCGAGTTCTTGCGCATAGGCATGGAGAATGGAAGAGAGTCCGGCATGGCGATTTCCTACTCGTTCGGCAATACCGCGAGTCCGCTTCTCCGTCAAATTCATGTAAGCTTTATCGACACGTAAAAAATGATATTCCAATTGTTTCAACGGCTCGTATTCGATTCCGATGTCGATGCCTTCTTCCAGCAAATACTCTTTCATGCGATCGAAGAACAAGTGGCGCCATTCGTCAAGTGTTTTGACGATCGGCTCACCTGTAACGGGGTCGACCCAGGAAGGATCGACGAACAAATCGCCGCGTAATTCAATGGAACCGTCGTAGACAATAATGTCGGCGGAGTCGATCAAGGAGTCGAGAATTTCCGTCGTCGAAGCGTATCGAGCCCCGGATGCAAGCAGTGCAATCGCTCCCGACACATGCGGTGCCGCCATGCTGGTGCCGCTCATCAGTCCCAAATCCTCGCCGCCGTTCATCCATTCGGGAACCGAGGAAAGAATGTCCGTTCCCGGTGCCATCAGGACGACTTTGGCATTTTCGTTCGTATCGACGGAAAAGAGTCCCCAAGGATGAAGATTGCCGACCGCAACGGCGTCGTTCATGACTGGCGGTGTGGCGACATAATTGTTCCACGAACTGTTGGCCGATGAAAAAACGGGAAGCACGCCTTTTGTCCTCAAAGTTTTCAAAGCGGCCGCCATGTCGGGGTTTTCCGTTTCGGCTTTGATCGCGTCGTCCATTCCAAAGGGAAGGTAATCGATGGCGTAACTGTTATTCATTGCGACGATGTTGTACTTGTCCGCATTGTCGGCGACATGACGTAATGCCAACAAGTTTCCGGTATCGCCGAA
>JAVBPI010000108.1:0-5080 GCA_031549705.1 Thermoguttaceae bacterium | reverse complement strand
CCAACCGTGTGCCGCCGCTGTCGGCGTTTGTGCCGCTGACGCCGTCGCCGTTGGTGCTTGCGTTGCCGACGCTGGTCACTGCCAACCGTGTGGAATCGCCGCTGGTGCTTGTGCCGCTGACGCCGTCGCCGTTGGTGCTTGCACTGCCGATCACGGTTGCTGCAAGCCGTGCGGAATCGCCGCTGGATGTGCCGCTGACGCCGTCAACTGCCAACCGTGCGTTGGAGCTGCGTGCAACTAAGGTTTGAAGCTCTTTCCTGTCTGAGCTTTTGACACGAAAGCCCCATTCAATCCTCAACGATTGAATGGGGCTTTCTCTTTATTTCTATTGAGCTGCTTCACTGTGACACCCCAAACAAACGCGGATTTATTCCAAAAGATCACAAAAACGCAAATTACCGCTTGACAGATTTCGCGAACAGAGTATCATACAAAAATGGACAGACCGAATAGATCGGTTTGGTTTCCGTGTGGGACTAGTGCCCTCTTGATGTCTCGGGCATCCTCTTGATGTCTTGGACCGGAATTCTTTAGAATTGAGTGTTTTGCTCGCTTCATTGTTTTCTCGGGAAACCACGGAAGGAAGTCTTTTCTCAAATCTTTCATGATCGTTTTCTTGACGTCTGAAAGATCGTTTCGATTGATGGAGAACACGACAGCGTAGTCGTTGTTCGTTGCTTGCCTGAAGTTTTCCTTCGAACCGCCGAGGGAAGTTACGCGATTGACGCTCATTCCGGAACAATGCTCTGGTTTCTTGGTCGTTTTCCGGTCGTCGTTCGTCGTTGTCAATAAGATTGCGGTTTCTTTTTTTATCACCCGGTGAGGTGTCTTACAACATGCCAAAGAAAAGTTCGAACGGAAATCGCCGAATGCGGCGAGGGGGAAGTGGAAGCGGTGGTCATCCTCGACCCGCTCCGAACAGTCCGGCTGGAAACAATCGGAATAATTACAGAAAACAAAAACAAGGCGGCGGAGGGAACCCGAACAACTCAGGAAATATCGAGCCCGGTGATCCCAACACTTATTACGAGTGTACCGGCGTCCTCGAAATGCATCCCAACGGTTACGGGTTCATGCGGGACCCGAACAACGACTACACCCGGGTAATTACAGACCCGTTCGTTCCGGGGAGTATGATCGAAAAATACCGGCTCCGTGAAGGGGTCTTACTGACCGGCCTCGTCCAACCGGCGACGAAAACGCAGGGAGCCCGGCTTCGCGAAATCAAAGACGTTGACGGAATCTCCCCCGACGACTATCAAAACATTATTCCGTTTGACGAACGAACGCCGATCAATCCGGAAGAATGGATTCGACTCGAAACCGGTCCGACCCCCATTACAACCCGTGTCATTGACATCATGACGCCCCTCGGCAAAGGACAGCGAGCACTGATCGTTGCTCCGCCGAGAAGCGGCAAAACGATTCTGCTTCATCACATCAGTCAGGCGGTGGTTAAAAACCATCCCGACATCAAGGTGATCGTCCTCTTGATCGACGAACGGCCGGAAGAAGTCACCGATTTCCGCCGAGCCGTCAATGCGGAAGTCGTCGCCAGCAGTCTCGATCGGGAAATCGAATCCCACGTTCGGCTCGCGCAACTTGTTGTGGAACGCTGTCGCCGTCTCGCCGAAATGGGGAAGGACGTTTTTCTTCTCATGGACTCGATTACCCGTTTGGCGCGGGCGTTCAATAAGTGGGTCGGCAACACCGGTCGAACCATGTCCGGCGGCGTCGACATCAAGGCGATGGACATTCCGAAGAAGCTCTTCGCGACAGCCCGTGCTTTCGAGGGGGGGGGCTCGCTGACGATCGTCGGAACCGCGCTGATCGAAACCGGCAGCCGCATGGACGATCTGATTTTTCAGGAGTTCAAAGGGACCGGCAATATGGAATTGGTCCTCGATCGCCGCCTCGCCGAACAGCGAATTTGGCCCGCGATGGACATCGGACAGTCCGGAACCCGGCGTGAAGAAAAGCTCTTTCCGGAAGCGATTCTCCAAGCGGCGACGCTGATCCGACGCGGCCTGTCATCGAGAAATCCCGTCGACGCCATGGAAACGCTGACCTCGAAACTCGCAAGGTTCAATTCGAACGCCGAGTTTTTCTATCAGTTCATTAAGAGCCCCCAATCGCGGCTCGACTGAACTCTCTCCAAGAGCCGGGGATCAAGACCGGGGATAAGGGCGGTTTATCCCCGGATGAATCCATTGCCGCCGATCAACCGCCAGAGTGCGCGAATGTTCCGTGTACCTGTTCCTTGCACAATCGTCGAAAAGACATCAAAGACTAGGCAACGATTAAAAACTCCTGAAGCTTTTGTTCGTTTTGCTGCTGTTTTGCAGATCGGAACTCTTTGTTTCCAGAGCGTCATTATCTTGTATTCGGCGAGTTTGGTGTGATTCAGCAATCGCTCCCTTGTTCGCAATTTTGAACTTGCAGCTCTCCGGGGGGAACCGCTCCCCCACTGTATCGGCACGGAATTTTGGGTATAATTTCTAGAACGGCGAGCGGCTTCCTTGGGACCGCCGACGGCGCCGGTACGACCCTCTATTCGACGGAAGGACACTCCAATGATCGTCACCACGAAGGACCTGTTCAAACAGGCTTACGGTAAGTACGCGATCGGTGCGTACAACATCAACAACCTCGAACAGACGGTCGGTCTGTTTCGTGGCAACCTCGGCAAGACGCAGAAAAATGAAGATCCGAGCGACGCTTCGAAGAGCGCTCCGTTCATCATCCAAATCTCCCGCGGCGCCCGGGGATACAGCGACAAGCGAATGCTCGAAGCCCTCATCCGCTCCGCCGGCGAAGTCTTCCCGGACGCGATTTTCGCCGTCCATCTCGACCACGGAACCTTGGAAGCGTGCATCGATTGCATCAACAGTGGGTTCTACAGCTCCGTGATGATCGACGCCTCACATGAGGACTTCGAAAAGAACATCGAAATGACGAAAAAAGTCGTCGACCTTGCTCATCCGAAGGGAATTGTCGTCGAAGCGGAACTCGGCCAACTCGGTGGCGTCGAAGAAGACGTTGTCGGCAGCGTGAAACTGACCGAACCGGAAGACGCCGCGAAATTCATTGAAAAGACCGGTTGCGACTCGCTCGCCGTTGCCATCGGAACCTCGCACGGAGCGTTCAAGTTTTCCGGGAAGCAAGGTCTCCACTTCGACGTTTTGGAAAAAATTCAGAAGGCGGTGCCGGCCAATTTTCCGCTCGTGATGCACGGCAGCAGCAGCGTGCCGCATGAATGGGTCGCCCGAATCAACGCCGCCGGCGGCCAGATGAAGGATGCCAGTGGAGTCGACGAAAAGCAGTATCTTCCGGCTGCGAAGCTCGGCGTGACCAAGATCAACATCGACACCGATGGCCGTTTGGTCTGGTGCGCAATTCATCGTGAATCGTTCCGTGACGATCCGGCGAATTTCGATCTCCGTCCGCCGGGGACGACGTTCATGGCCGCCTACGCCGAGTTTATCATTCACAAGAACCAGATGCTTGGCAGTGCCGGACACCTCGATGAAGTCCGCAAAGCGCTCCAGGGGGGCGGCTCCTGCGGCTGCAAGTGTGGTTGCAAGTAGATTGATTTGCCGTCTCGAAAATAGTTGTGTTTCAAAAAAGTCCGATTTACCATTCTTCTCATTCTTGGAAGAGGAGATGGTAAGTCGGCGCCTGTTTGAACATAAACGTCGTCGACGTTGCGCTATGCAGGATCGGGGGACGAACGATTTTGTTTGGAGAATTACATCTTGACTTACCAAACATCATTGGTGAGTATGACAGTGATTCATTCTTGGAGTACGATGATCTATGACGCCGGAAACCCCATACGGCACGCTCATGGTTCGGTATTAGCTGCCAGACCTTGGTGAAAGCCTGAAAACGCCGAACCACGACTACACAGCGGAAGGCATTGCACCGAAAGCCGAGCTATATCCAACTTCGGCCTGTCCATGTATTTTGTGTCGTATTTCGGCGAAAATCAACGGAAGATGGTTTTATTGAATATTCCTTACGAGAGAGACCTCCATGAGCCGTCATGATTGGCAAGCATCGATCCGTGAAATGGCCGCCGGGATTCGGCGACGGGTATTAGCGCACACCTTGGCTTGGAACGGCGGCTATCTCAGTCAGGCGTGTTCATCCGCAGAGATATTCGCCGTTTTGTACCGTCGGGTACTGAAACTGCAACTCCTTGATAAGCCGATCGTTCCCGAACGGTTTCACGAAACGCCGAAACCCGGAGTTCCCGCACGAACGGGAATCGATTACAACGGTGGAGGACTCCCCGAGTGTGATCGATTCATCCTCTCGCCGGCCCAATATGCGTTGGTTCTCTACGCCGCGCTGATCGAAGCCGGTCGGTTGGACGAAAGCGGAATGGAGCAATACAACCGCGACGGCAGCACCGTGGAAATGATCGGCGCCGAACACTCCCCCGGAATGGAAGTGACGACGGGCTCTCTGGGACAGGGAATCAGCCAGGCGGCGGGGATTGCGTGGGCGAAAAAGATCAGGAAGGAAACCGGCCGTGTCATAATGCTGATGTCCGACGGCGAATGCGAGTCCGGCGAATTTTGGGAAGCGGTTCAGTCGATGAGTTTTCACCGACTCGGCAACATGTTGATCTATGTCGACGTCAACGGCTATCAATGCGACGGACCGGTGTCGACGGTGATGAACCTCGACCCTTTCGACAGACGCTTGGAAGCGTTCGGCGCCCGGGTTTTCTGCGTCGACGGCCACGACATTGACAAACTGGCCGAGTTGAGCCAACTGCCGCCGAGTGATGTACCGACCTTCGTTCTCTGCCGTACCGATCCCTGTCGGGATATGGAGATTCTCAAGAAACGGCATCCGAAATACCATTACGTCCGATTCGCCAATACGGCGGAGAAAGAAGAATATCAACGGTTTTACGACCAATTGGCGCGGTAAGTAAAGGAGCAGGGAATTTTCTTGTGAAACGCTTGTTTTTCCGTCCCCTCTCCCGAGGGAGAGGGCTAGGGTGAGGGGCTCTGTGCTTGGAACAAAGGAATATCTTCAAGAAAAACCAAGTTGCTCCCATTTTGTT
>JAVBPI010000231.1:0-11014 GCA_031549705.1 Thermoguttaceae bacterium | reverse complement strand
TCAGCGGAAGCAGTTGCTTCCGGAAACCTTGTTTTCGGCGAACGAAGATACGATAAACGTTTTTTTGAGGTAAAAATTTGGTGCTATCATGGCGAACAAAAACTTATTCCAGAGTACGCGGGGTAAAATGTTGCCGAAGGCCGATGCCTTGAACGAGGCGGGCGGTCGGGCTTATTCCTTCGACGCCAAACACGCGTTGGCCCTGTACGCTTCGACGGGTTGCTTGAACGGCACGTTCTACGCCAGCGCCGCCGAGCAGTTGGACAAGGTCCTGTATTTCTGTGCGAGATGTGAACCGGAGTTCATCGCGAAGACTGCCGTTTACGCACGGGAAAAGGGATTCATGAAGGACTTGCCCGCGTTGCTCTGCGCCGTCTTGGCAGTGCGGTCACCGGAATTGTTGGAGAAAATCTTCGACCGGGTGATCGACAACGGCCGGATGCTGCGGAATTTCGTGCAAATGATCCGGAGCGGCGCCGTCGGCCGGAAAAGCTTGGGCTCCTTGCCGAAACGGCTGGTCCGGCAGTGGATCGAGCGGCGGAAGGACGAACAGTTGTTTCGGGACTCCGTCGGCAACACGCCGTCGTTGGCGGACGTGGTGAAGATGGTCCACCCGAAACCGCAAACGCCGGAACGGGAAGCGTTGTACGGATATTTGATCGGCCGGAATCACGACGCCGAACGGCTGCCGTTTATCGTGCAAGAATACGAGGATTTCAAGCGGATCGCTTCCGAAGGGGGCGTTTCGCAGGAGATTCCGGACGTTCCGTTCCAAATGCTGACGTCGATGAACTTGAGCACCGCGCAGTGGGCTCAAATCGCCGAGAAAGCGTCTTGGCAAACGACGCGGATGAACCTGAACACCTTCGCGCGGCACGGAGTTTTCGGCGGAGCCGTCGTCGAAAAATCGCATCGGGAGAAGCGGCAAACGTCGCGGATCGCCGACAGGTTCGCCCGTTCCTGTACGAAAGTCTGGAAGGCGCTCGGTGGAATTCCGTCCGATAAACTCGGGATCGTGAAAACGGTTTGCGACCGGTTGCGGGACGAAAAGGAAATCGCGAGGTCGAAAGTTTTTCCGTACCAATTATTGGCGGCGTACCTGAACACGAGCGAAACCGACGGCGTTCCCCGGATGGTCCGGAACGCCCTTCAGGATGCCATGGAAATCGCAACGCAAAACGTCCCGAAAATCGACGGCAAGGTTTTCGTGTTCGTCGACGTGTCGGGGTCGATGCACTCGGCGATCACCGGCATCCGGAAAGGCTCGACCTCGAAAGTCCGGTGCATCGACGTGGCGGCGTTGGTCGCGGCGACTTTGTTACGGAAAAATCCGGAGACGGTCGTCGTGCCGTTCGAGTCGAAAGCGTTTCGGTACGATTTAAACCCGAGGGACACGATCATGACGAACGCCGAGAAGTTGATGAAACTCCCCTGCGGCGGCACGAACTGTTCCGCTCCGCTCGCCTTGTTGAACAAGCAAAACGAGACCGGCGACTTGATCGTGTATGTTTCGGACAACGAATCGTGGATCGACTCGCCCCGGTACGGTTGTTTCGGCGGCGGTGCGACGGAGACGATGAGACAGTGGAACGCCTTCAAAACGCGGTCGCCGCATGCTAAAATGGTCTGCATCGACATTCAGCCCTACGGCACGACGCAGGCGAAGGAACGGTCCGACATCATCAACGTCGGCGGCTTCAGCGACCAGGTGTTCAACTTGATTGCCGATGTTGTCAACGGTGCCGGTGAGAACCACTGGGTGAACACGATCGAAACGATCGAATTGTAAACCAGAGCCGCAACCGTAAGGTTGCGATTCTCCGAACACGGAGCGGCGGCGAATGCCTCGCGGGACTACATTTTAGGGAAGTGCTTCGTCTCGCATGAAATCCTTGTCGCCGCCGTTCCGGTCATCATTTTTACACAATCATGTCACAAGGCAACAAACAAACGAAGTGGGTCTGGGTATTTACGGGTGGTGGAATATTTCCTGCCGGCGTTTTCGAGACACGCAAACAGGCCGAGGACTGGATAAAAAGCAACAATGTCGAAGGCTGCTTGACCCGCTATCCCGTGGGTGAAAGCCTTTATGACCATGCCCTTCGCATGGAGTATTTCAAACCGAAAAGGGACGACCAGAAAACGCCGAAATTCAAAGAGAGATTTTCCTGTGCGTCTCTGGAACACTATCACTATGAATTCGACGAGGAAACGGGAGACTATTTCGACGATACTTTCGATGAACAAGAAGTTTTGGGGGGTGATGGCATTGAAATGTGAAAATTGAAATGACAAATCGAAAAACAAATGAAATTCCCATGCAACTAATCCCGACCGAAAATCCTGCGATTGCGAAACTCGTTTCCGATTCCGTGCCGCCGATCACCGTGATCGGGACCGAGGCGATTCGCGAAACCTTCGACAACAAAACGCTGCAACAGGCGATCAACGCCCGGAGCGGTGCCGGCGTGACCGATGTGATCATTAATCCCGACGCTCATTGCGGTTACGGGGCGCCGATCGGCTGCGTCATGGTCTCGCCGTCGCATGTCTATCCCGGCCCCGTCGGCGTCGATATCAAGTGTTCGATGTCGCTGCTGCAATTCGATCTTCCCGCCGAGGAAATCGTCGACAAACGAATCCGGCGAGAACTGATCAACGCGATCTGCGACCGCACACCGACCGGTGCCGGACGTGGAGAACGAAACGTACGAAAAGGCCGAAAGATTCCGTTTGCCGTTGCGAAGCAAGCCGTCGTCGAAGGAGCAAGCGAATCCGTTTGCGAGCAGTTCGGTATTCCCTTTGAGTGGACCGAGCGCTGCGAGGACGCGATCCATTACGGACACGATAAATCGACCGAAGCCCTTTCCCGACGACTTGAAAGAATCGTCAAGGAAAAATATATGTGCAATTTCGGCGTAAAAATGAAACAGTTCGGTTCCTACGGCGGCGGCAACCATTTCGGCGAATGCGAGATTGTCAATGTTCTCGAAACGGAAAAAGCGAAACGTTGCGCCGACGTTTTCGGGCTCAAGGACGGACACGTCGCGTTTCTGTCCCATTGCGGTTCACGCGGTTTCGGCAACATTTTGGCGACGGAGCAGTTCAAAATCCTGCGACAAAAATTCAAGGACTGGGGAACACCTTATCCCGGCGGCGACCGCGATTTGGTGTACGCTCCTCTCGGTTCCCATGAAGCGAACGATTATCTCGACGACATGGCACTCGGCGCGAACTTTTCGACCGTCAACCATCTCTTGATCAACGTGCTGGTGTGGGAAGCGTTTCAGGAAGTTTTCCCCGACCTGAAGGCGAATTTCGTGTACTATATTTCGCACAACATTGCGAGGCGGGAAAACTGGAACGACCGTTCCGTGATGGTCCACCGCAAGGGGGCGACCCGGGCGTTTCCGGCGGGACACCACGCCCTCAAGGACACGCCGTTCGAAACGACGGGACATCCGATCCTGCTGCCGGGCAATCCCTGCGGCGGTTCCTCCGTGATGGTCGGCGAAGAAGGGTCGACGATCAGTGCGTACAGCATCAACCACGGAGCGGGACGGGCACTGGGTCGACGCAACGCTTCGAAGACGCTCGACCAGAAAACGGTCGACCGCGAATTCGAAGAGGACGACATTCTCACCAATTGCCGCCGCTATCCGCTCGACGAAGCTCCGGCGGCGTACAAAAATTTCGACGAAGTGAAAAAGAGCGTCATCGAAGCGGGCCTCGCTTCCGAAGTCGCGAGCCTCAAGGCCCGATTCGTCATCAAAGACGGCGACACGGCGGATGACTGAACAAATCATACAATAATGTCACACATTCACATCGACGGTTCCCAGGGCGAAGGGGGCGGCCAGGTTTTGCGGTCGTCACTTGCGCTTTCGTTGGTCACGGGGAAGCCGTTCACTATCGACCATATCCGGGCCAAGCGGGCCAAGCCGGGCTTGATGCGGCAGCACCTGACTGCGGTTCGTGCGGCGGCGGAAGTCGGTCAGTGCGAGGTCGACAACGCCAAGATCGAATCCATGCGGCTCGATTTTCGTCCCGGTAAAGTTCGGGGCGGCGATTACACGTTCAACATCGGGACCGCCGGAAGCGCAACGCTCGTCTTGCAAACGGTGCTTCCGGCGTTGATGCTCGCCGACGAACCGTCCACGCTGACGCTGCGCGGCGGTACGCACAATCCGATGGCGCCGCCGTTCGATTTTCTGCAACGGGTTTACTTGCCACTGGTCGAACGGCTTGGCCCGAAATTCGAAACGACGCTGGTCAAACACGGTTTCTATCCGGCGGGGGGCGGCGAATTTCGTATCGAAATCAAGCCGGTCGATAAACTGTCGAACCTCGAATTGACGCACCGGGGCGAGATTGTGGAACGAAAAGGAAAAATTCTTCTGGCCCGGTTGCCCAAGCACATTGCGGAACGGGAAAAGAACACGATCCTCCAGAAAACCGGTTGGTCCGATGATTCCGTACGGATCGAAACGATCACGCAGTCCGCCGGTCCGGGAAATATCATGATGCTCGAAACCGTTTCGGAAAACGTCACGGAACTGTTTACCGGGTTCGGTGAAATCAACGTCAGTGCCGAAGCCGTTGCGCAAAAAGCGGTCGCCCAGTATCGGGAATACCTCAGCGGCGAAGTACCGGTCGGCAAATACCTCGCGGACCAACTGATGCTTCCGCTCGGCATTGCGGCGTGGCAGGGGAGCGGTCCGTCGTTGTTTCGGACGCTGCATTTATCGCAACATTCGCGGACGCATGCCGACATTTTGAAACGGTTTTTGGAGATCGATATCAAGGCCGAAAACGTGAACGACCGGCAGATCGACGTCTCCTTGCGGTGAATCACGACTGAACCTCCACGACTACGGATCGGACGAACGACGGCAAGACGATTTTCGTGCCGTTTCGCTTCTCTTCCGTCCAGCGGTTTTCCCACGGATCGTAAATCCGGATCCGTTTCCCCGAAATATTCGTTTCGATTTCAATGCCGTCGAGCTTTTCGGGACTTTGCTCCTCTTCGAGTTCGCTGCGCCAGGTGTTCCGGCGGTCGCGGCACCAGAGGAGTGTTTTCGTAACGCCTTTGAGTCCGTAAAGATACAAGCGTTCCTGTTCGATTTCGAACGGTTCGAACATTTCGGCGGCGGGGTCGAGACCGTCGACGACGGCGGCGAAACGGCCGAAGTGGAACCAGAGGTCGTTCGGATGGACGTAGCGGTCCCAATGCCAGCAATGTCCGGGGCCGGCGGCGCCGACGAAAAACGGTGCAAACAAGACGTCGTGCAGGATGATTCCCGCTTTGTCTTTTTTGTACAGTTTAAACGGCCCGGTGTGGTTCGGCTCGACGGCGCCGCTTTCGGCGAGGAGTACCGGCTTCGGAATCTTCAAGGCGAGAAGATCCTTGACCGCCGAAGCCGCCAGTTCCGCGACGGGTCCGCTGCAAATTTTCCACGGGGCGCCGAGGTCGAGATACCGATGAACCTGGAGCACGTCGTTGCCGGGGAGTTCGCAGAGTTTTTTGTACATCTCCCGTTTCTTTTCGTTATCGTAACTCCCCAAGCTCTGCATGGCGAGATTTTTCGGGAACAGGCGGTGCAGTTCGGCGAGCATTTCGGTCGACCACGGCCAGACGAGGTCTGTCGGAAATCCGACGGCATCCATTTCGTTCCACAATTCCCAACCGAAGACGACCGGGTCGTCACCGATCATGTTGCGATAATACTCGAGTTTCTTTTTGTACGTTGCGCGGCCCGCCTCGCCGGTGAAGAAGTCCCGGGTGTTCTCCGCCGGGCCGCCGTTTTCCTTCAGGTGCATCGGGCGGGCGGCCCAAGGTTGCGAACCTTCGCCGAGATGCCGGAAGTGTTCGGTGCAGAGCTTGAGACGGATTCCGTATTTTTTGGCGAGCGTGAAAAGTTTCTTCAGTGTTTTCGTTCGTTTTTCGTCGAAGACGCCGCTTTTTTCGGCTTCGACTTCGTACGGTTGCCGTGACAACCAGACACGGATGAAATTCGCCTTGTTTTCGTGCAGTTTCTTGAACCAATCGTTTTCGAGTTTGGTCAGCTCGTCGTCGTCCCCCCCCGGCGGGGCGACCATGTTCAAGCCGATCGGAATGTACGGTTTGCCGTTGCTCAACTCGAAATAGCGAGGGTTCCGTTTGCTGACCTGAACGAACGCCGCCGCGTCGTCGGTTGCGTTCGCCCAAAGTTCCGAGGCGAAGCAGCCGCTCAGTGCCGCCGCGCCGCCGATGGCGAGAAAATCACGTCGATTCAAATTCGTCTGCATGGTAAAAACGCTCCAAACCGCCTTGAGCGGCAAAAGGGGAATACAATTCAACGAAGGGGATTCGGGTATCGTATTCCGATTATTCGCATTGTCAAGTTTGATCCGCGAAAATTTTCGGCGAATCATGTTTTTGGCCGGAGAAGTCGCATCGCGATTGCCGACGCTAAAGAATAGAATTCGGGACATTTTTTTAATCGCCGGTTTTACTCCTCTGAACCATCATGCCGCTAGACGTTGTTTTGTCGCCGCCTAGCTCGCAAAGTCTTGCGAAGCGGGCCTTTATCATCTCGGCCTTGGCCGACGGAACCAGCGTTTTGGAAGGTTCCTTCGTTTCTCGCGACCTCCAGGTATTGGTCGACGCCCTGCGCCAGATCGGCTTGAAAGTCAACTTGGACCCCGACCACGGACAGATTAAAATTCTCGGCCAGAAAGGGATTTTTCCGGTTGACGAAGAGTACATCGACGTCGAAAACAGTACGCTTTCGGCGCATTTTTTGACGGCGGCGCTGGCGTTCTCGCGGGGGACCTACCGCATCAACGGCGATTACCGCATCCGGCAATTTCCACTGGGAGACCTGATTTTCGCGCTCAATCAACTGGGTGCCGACGTTCAAAGTGAAAACGCTTACGACACGCCGCCGCTCCTGATCAACGGGGTGCACGGCCGGAAGGGAGTCAGTCCGTCGTCACAAAAATACGCCATCAATTCCGAGATGAGCGGCGAGGGACGCCGTTTCGCGGCGCTGACGGGAACGGTTTCGAGCCAATATCTCTGCGGTATTCTCCTGGCGGCACCGCTTGCCGCCGAAAACGGGCCGGTCTCGATTCTTGTCGTCAACCAATTGTCCTGTTGCCCGTACGTCCAGATGACGCTCGATATTATGAAACAATTCGGCGTCGAAGTTCAGGTCTCGACCGGTTCCGACGATGTTCTCTTCGCCAAGGGGACGACGTTCACGATTCCTCGCGAAGCAGTGTACACACCGCAAGTCTATCACGTCGAACCGGACGCGTCGCTTGCCAACCATGCGTTCGCCGCGGCGGCGATCACGGGGGGGAAAGTCGCCGTCAGGGGGCTCAGCAACGGGAGCATCCAGAAAGAGATGGAATTCATCCACTGCCTGAGTCGGATGGGATGTAACATCGCGTTCCAGGATCATTGCGCGATCGTCAGCCGACCGGAGCGGGCGCTGTTGCGGGGAATCTCGGTCGATATGTTCGACATGACCGACTCGATCGAAACGTTGGCGGCGACTGCTGTGTTCGCGGTGTCGCCGTCGCGGGTTTCGAATATCGAACATCTCCGCCGCAAAGAACCGGAACGGCTGCCGAAACTCATCGCCGAGTTACGAAAATTCAACGCCGACGTCCATGAATTCGACGATGGATTCATGATCGTTCCGAACAAGGAGCTGGTCCCTTCGGTCATCACGGCGAAAGGGGATGCCCGACTGGCGATGGGGCTCGGCCTCATCGGACTCCGCTTGGACGGTGTCGGGATCGACGACACCGATTGCGTCAATCGCGCTTGGCCGACCTTCTTTCAGGACGTCGGGTTGCCCTATTGAAAAAACGAGTTGCGTCTGTGGTCACAAAGAACGAACTTGCAATCTCAAACTCGGCGTCCACAGGTCGCGGCTCGTAAACACCTTACGGCATCCAGCGGCGCATCCAGAGTTCCAATACGAGTAACGCCCAGATTCTGTAAGCGTGGTCGAATCGGTTCGAAAAGTGGTCGTCGAGCAGTTTTCCGACGGTTTCCAAGCGGAAAAGTCCTCGCTCCGTCGTTCGGCGATCAAGCAGGATTTCTCGCACAAAATTCTTGAGAGGGCCGCGGAACCAGTCGTCGATCGGGACGCCGAATCCCATTTTGCCGCGTGTTTCGATCTCCGGCGGAAGCAACTCCCGGAACGTGTCACGAAAAATGAACTTGCCGGTCCGGCCGTGAATTTTGTGCGCAACGGGAATTCTTGCCGCGAATTCGACGAGCCGATAATCCAACAGCGGAGCGCGAACCTCCAGCGAACACGCCATCGAAGCGACGTCAACCTTCGTAAGAATGTCGCACGGCAGATAGGTTTGCACGTCGATCAAACTCGTTCGGCTCACGACGTCCCTTTGAGAACAAAAAGTCGCGGCATCTTCCAGGAAACCGACGGAATCGTGGTCTCCGATCTGTTGCGCTAATTCGACGGAGTACAATTCGTTGCGCCGCTGCCGGTTGAAAATCGCGATCCATTGGAGATACCGTTCCATCGGTTCCATGCCGAGCGCTTCGAAAAACCGTTTCAATCGGCGGGGCGTCGATTTTTGTTGCGTCGAGGCCGGGATCAAACTCCGCATCGGTCCGGCGAGGAATTTTCGAACGCAATGGGGGAGAATGTCGACCCGTTCGCCCAGCTTGACCGCCTGATACCGTTGGTATCCGGCGAAGAGTTCGTCGCCGCCGTCGCCGCTGAGCGCAACGGTAACGCTGCGGCGTGTCAATTCGCTGAGCACGAGCGTCGGAATCGCGCTGGAATCGGCGAACGGTTCGTCGTAGTGTTCGACGAGTTTGTCGAGGATACCGTGAATGTCAGGAGTTACGATCAACTCCGTGTGATCGGTCCCGGATTTTTCGGACGCTTTTCGGGCGAACGCCGTTTCGTCGTAATGCTTCTGGGGAAATCCGATGCTGAACGTCCGGATTTTTTTCGTACTCAAACGCTGCGCCAGGCCGGTGATGATCGACGAATCGATCCCGCCGGACAGGAAAGCCCCGAGCGGGACGTCGCTGCGGAGGCGAAGTTGCACGGCGTCGGTGAGGAGCGACCGCAATTCTTCCGACCAATCGGCGTAGGAGCGGTTGGCGTCTTCGAGGTTGAAATCGGGGTTCCAGTATTTCGTGATCGAAAACCGACCGTCCTGCCAAACGGCGAAATGTCCCGGCGGAAGTTTGTTGATTCCCCGGAAAATCGTCTTCGGATGCGGGACATATTGATACGTCAAATAGTCGTCCAACGCCGTCGGGTCGATCTCACGCGAAATTCCTTCGACCTGCAAAATACTTTTGAGTTCGCTGGCGAAAAGGACCCGATCTTTTTCGAGACGATAAAAAAACGGCTTCTTGCCGAGCCGGTCCCGGGCGAAAAAGAACCGCCGGGTTTTTGTGTCGTCAATCGCCAACGAAAACATTCCGTTGAGCTTCGAGAGCATTTTTTCGCCGTCTTCGGCGTAAAGATGGAGGAGAACTTCGGTGTCGCTTTCGCTCCGGAAACGATGTCCCTTGGCGACGAGCTCTTTTCGTAACGATTCGAAATTGTAGATCTCGCCGTTGAAGACGATCCGGAGCGTTCCGTCGTCGCTGATCATCGGCTGCCGGGCGAGCGGGGATAAATCGATGATCGACAACCGCCGATGTCCGAGCGCCAAGCCGGTCTCAATGTACGTTCCCCGGTCGTCGGGACCGCGATGCGCAAGGACGTCGACCATGCGGTCGAGAGTCGTCGGATCAATACCCGGCGAGTCGGAAGTCCATGCTGCACCGCAAATTCCACACATGTCGGACGCGCTGCGCGGTTAAAACGCAAGCGTTGAAATGATTACTTCAGCGCGGCGAGCGCTTGGTCGTAGTTCGGTTCCTGGGCGATTTCCGGGACGAGTTCCGTGTAAAGGATCTTTCCCGTTGCGTCGATTACGACGACGGCGCGGGCGAGGAGTCCCTTGAGCGGCCCTTCGGCGATCAGGAGGCCGTAGTCCTTTTCGAACGCCGTGTCCCGGAACGCCGAGAGCGGTTTCACGTTCTCGATCCCCTCGGCGGAACAGAACCGGGAATGGGCGAACGGCAAGTCTTTCGAAATGCAAAGCACCACGGTGTCGAGGTGTTCCGTCGCCTTCTTGTTGAACGTCCGAATCGACGTTGCGCAAACGCCGGTGTCGGAACTCGGAAAAATATTCAGGACGACCTTGTTTCCCTTCAGCTCGGAAAGCGTCAGTTCGGAAAGGTCGGTTTGCACCAAACGGAAATCGGGGGCCTGCTTTCCGACTGCCGGCAAGTCGCCGTTGACTCGGATCGGGGTTCCCTTGAATGTTACGGTTGCCATCAATTGCTCCTTTCGTTTGAAATCTCGGTCATACTTTCCCGGCAAAACGCAAGCGATTCGCCCGCCTCTTTCGATCATTTTACTGTTGCGGCTTCACGAAAGCAAGTGACCGACAAGGACAAAAGCCAAGCACGACGACATTTCTCGTCAAGGCGAAAATGAACAATAATCCTACGAACAATAGCGAAAGACGATTGACGGGCATGGAGTGTTGCGGTCCGAAACAGCCGCAAGAAATTTCGAGGCCACCGAAAAACGCCGACAATTGAACGACGAAAAACAGACCGAACAAGAACATGACGATCAAGTTCGCCGCATCGGTGAAAATTCTCCCGATCAACAGAACGGCGACGGTTACTGACCTGAATAAAAATATTGGTGTCAAAGTTTGAGTTTTGCGAATTTGAAGAATGCGGGGAGGAGTCGTTCGTCGTTGATGCGTTGGGCGGCTCGTTGAGCGGCTTCGGTCAACTCCGCATCCGTCTTCGGAAAGAAATGAGACGGGTACACGTTTTTCATTGGGTTCCAACAAGACTCGACCGGATTCAACTCCGGCGAGTACGTCGGAAAATACTCGAACTCGAACCAACCGGGATGCTCGTCCTCGAAATAATTCTCGGCGGCGTGATGAGCCGGAAGATGAT
>JAVBPI010000085.1:0-4587 GCA_031549705.1 Thermoguttaceae bacterium | reverse complement strand
GAAGACTTTTCGAAACTTGTTCGGCGACGTGCAAACATGGTCGATGTTAACGCCGTTCATGGTGACCGGTTCTCCGGTTTCGGCGTCGACGAAACTTCCTGCGATCCAACCGCATTGATTGACGTGCAAATCGGGAACCTGGAATACCGGTATCCCCAAGCGGACTTCGACCGGTTCAATTTTGCCGAGCGTTTCGTTCTTCGGATCGTTTTCATCGAGAACAAAAACAACGTATCGGCCCGGTCTGAGATCGAACGGCGTTTGGTAGTTTCCTTCCGCATCGGTTTTCGTATCCCGATTGAGTTGCAGCAGGTTATCAAGGGCATTCATGTCACAGAAACGAACGATGGTGTTCGCCGCCCCTCTCCCTGTCCGTTCGTCGATCACGCGGCCTTGCAGTCGGACGCCCGGCTGTAGGACGGCGTTGAGTTCGTTCGACTTGTCGAGAATTCGGATTTTCTGGCAAGCCTTACCTTCCGCATGAAAGACGAGAGAAGGCGAAAGCCATCCGACCGGCTTTCCATTCTCCATGAAAGTCTCGAGATGAAACGGACCTTTCAGGGAGTACCGTCCGTCGGCGTTTGTTTTCGTTTCGGTTTTTTTGTCGGCGTCCTTACTTTCCGGGTATTCGACGTTGATGAAAACGCCTTCGATCGGCTTGCCGTTTTCGTCGACGACGCGGCCGTTGACCTCGTCGTACGTTTTCTTCACGGAAGGTCTCGCCGATACTTCCGTCCACCCAACCGGTTGCGGGTTCTCGACAGGATTCGAAGTACCCGTCATGAGCTTCGGAACGCCCTTCACGACGGTTCCTAAAGTGACGACGTCATAAGAATCCGTCTTGCCGTTTTCGTCGGTTACAATAATCTTGCCGTTCGTTTGATTCAGGACGAGAACTTTGAGACCTTCCTTGATGTGGACGTCGCCTTGAACTTTTTCGCCGGTCTTGACGTCGACCCAATTTCCGTTCTCGAAACGGAAGAGATCTTCCAAAGCAAGATTCGATTCCGTCAGGATTTTATGCTCTTCTTCACTCAGAGGAACCTTACGAAAAACGGTTGCTCTTCCAGCCGGAACGTCGATGATTCTTACATTGATTGGCGGTGTTTCAACAACGAAATCGAGCTTCACCGCTTCGCCGGGTTTGACGTTCAGGATTTTTTCGCCGTCGAGGTTCCCGTCCGGTTTTGAGTTGGATATCAGCAGCCGATTTTCGCCCGGAAACAGCGGAAACTTGAATACGGTCATCAGGATTTGTTGATTCCACGGGGCTGAATACAAGTGTTTTTTGCCGTCGACGTCCGTTACGAAATGAATATTCGCCGACGCTCTCGTGTGCAACCCGCCGGTTTTACTGTCGCGAAAACGCCCTTCCGCCCAGCCGCAAAGGTCGATGTGCAAGTCGGGAGCGTGGAATACCGGATTTTTCAAGGAAACATCGACCGTTTCGTATTTGCCCCATGCTTGGCCGTCGTTGTTTTTCTTTTCTCCGACAATAACGTAACGACCGGCCGGCAGGAAGGACGCCGTCGTGAAGTTTCCGTTACGGTCAGTACGTGCGGTTTGTTCGTTCCTCGCAACAGCAGTGCGATCGTTAATGTCGCTGAATTTCACCTCGACGTCGGCAGCCGGTTTCCCCGTCCGGTCGTCGATCACGCGGCCTTGAACTTGCACGCCACGTCTCAGGACGACGTTCAGATCATCGGCAGGCGAGCCGAGCATTCTCACCTGTTGTTCATGTCCCGGCTTGGAGAAAAAGAGCGTGGAGCGATTCGTCTCGGTCGTTTTTCCGTTTTCGTACTTTTTCACGATATAATATGGGCCGCTGAAAACGAATCGTCCGTCGGCGTCCGTTTTTGTTTCGTTTTTCTTTCCTTCTTCAAGGTAATGCGGATACCCGATCAGAACGCGGACCTCTTCGAGCGGCTTGCCGTCCTCATCGACGACGCGGCCTGTGACCTTTTCGTCCGGTTTTCCGGTGGCATCGGTTTTCGGCGAAGGCGAGTTCAGTGGTTTGAGCAGCGATCCACGTCCTTCGGCATTGAAGTTGAGCTGAATTTCCTTTTCGCCCCCTTTGATGCCAAGAGCGATATCGGATTCCTTGCCGTCGATTTTGAAACGGTAAGTTCCCGGCGGAAGCAAGGCTTCATAGACGCCGTCTTTGGTGTCCCGGCCGAGCCGTTCGTTTTGGTTGTCGATTTTGTCGTCGGGACCGCTCATTTCGAAGATTTGAAGATGCGAATTCGTTTTCGGAAGTTTGCC
This sequence comes from Thermoguttaceae bacterium, assembly GCA_031549705.1. Classification (GTDB taxonomy): domain Bacteria; phylum Planctomycetota; class Planctomycetia; order Pirellulales; family Thermoguttaceae; genus WRKP01. The sequence continues at coordinate 2,325 of JAVBPI010000085.1, read as the reverse complement.
GAACACTTTCGTGCCCGGTTTCATGACGAAATCGAATCGTGGAACGGGCTTTTTGCCGTTGCCGACATCGACACGCAGTTTCGCCTGTGCGACGAGAGGTTTTTCGTTACGGTACTGATTGTAAATCGGGTGTATCGACACGATTTCATCGACGTTGGCGAAAAACGAAAAATCCCCTTTGTAATCCGTTTCGATGCCGCACGAATCATATTTTTTGCCTTGCAAATACATTTGCATCGGCTGCGGAACGGAGCCGTCCTCGCAACGGACGGAACCTTCGACCAGAATTTTCTTCGGCAGTTGAATCACGAGATGATTGTTCTTTTTTTCCGCACGCCAGACGGCGTCACCCTTTCCGTAGAATCTGGCCGGGCTCTCTTTTTCGAACCGAGGATTCGTTCCACTGCCGTCGAAGGTAATAATCTTGTATCTCGAGGTCGGAATCCATGTGAACATGGCGGTTCCGTTTTGATCCGTGACGCCGGGCATGATCTCCTTGAGAAACCAAGTGTTCCAAAACGATTTGTCGGTTGAAAAGTAAGACGGGGATACAACGGCACCTTCAATGGGATTCCCTTCCGTGTCGGTCACCTTGACGCTGATCGGCTCTCCGCGTTCCAGCTTTATCGTGAACGGGCCGTTATTCCGTTCCATTTTCTGCCAGGCGTCGTCGCCAACACCGCCTTCGCCTCTCCAAGCTTCTTCCGGCGGAAAATCGGGATAGGCAACCGCCGCTCCAAAGATAGGATGTATGGCGTAAAGCATCAACGGCGAGAATCGCATGGCGTCGAGTTCGAACTTGCCTTCCTTGTCCGTTTTTGTGTGAAAAAACGATGGAGCGATGCTGTAGCCGACCAAAGCATCGGCAACCGGTTTTCCGTCCTGATCAACAACCGTACCGGTCAAACGCCGAGCTTTGAAAACGGTAAAGGTCAAGTCGATCGGATCGTTCGGCGTCCATCCCGACGGAATGCTCCAAAACGATTCCCACGCCAACAGCCCTTTATCACGGTTGCTCAAATAAAGTTGGGTCGTCGGTTGCACCACCGCCAGCGGAATTTTTGCATTGATCCGACCGTTTGAGTCCGTTTTCCAAACGAATTCCGATCCGGCTGTATCGCCTTCGTATTGTATTTTGAGTTGCGTTTCCGGCACGGGGTTCTTTTCTTCGTCGACGACAAGCAACCGCAATTCGACTGTTTCCTTGGGGAAATACTCGACCCGCTTGTCCATGTAATGAATTTCCGACGTATCGTCTACCGGCGTTTTTGCAACGATTTTCTCGACGAATTCGACACGGAACAGGGCCGCGCAAAGGATTGCGGCGGTTCCGAGGAGGAGTAATGTTTTTTTCATCGCGGAGACCCTTTGTAATGGTGTGTCTTCGAGCAACGAGGCGACCCGACGTTTCAGGTCGCGGCCGAAAATCGATTGACGGGCCACAAAATGCGTCGGTGCGTTTTCGTGCATCAACAAGAGAGTTCGGGCGAATTCCGAAATCCCCTCCCGTTTCCCCGAAAACGCCTCCCGATCGCATAATTGTTCCGCCAATTCGTCGAACCGGTTCGCCGCATAATGAGCGACCGGATTGAACCAATGCGGCAACGCCAAAATTCGCACGAAAAACGACTTCCAGACGTCGCGCCGCCGGAAATGCGCCAGTTCGTGCTGCAATACGGCGAGCCGCCCCGACTCCGACAGTTCGCTCCAAAGTTCGTCCGGCACCGTCAGACGGTAACCGAGCGGCGTTCGGATCAACGCCGGACCGAGATTTCGTGACACCAACATCGGAATCGTCCGCGGATCGATTCCGTGTTCCGTCAACAACACCTTCCACGGTTCCGCCAGGGCGTCCCCTGCCGGTTCCGTTTTCCGCAACAACAACAGGACACGAATGTATCCGATTGCCGCGAGGAGTATCGACAAAACCATTCCGCCGAGCCAAACGGCGAAAACGGCCGGCAAAATCAGCGGCTTCCATTCGAATGTTTTCGTTTCGGGAACCGTTTCGACAACGGTTGGTTCCGGCGTATTTTCCCAGACCGGCGGTTCGACGAAACGCGGTGGCTCCATCACCATCGGCGGCGCGACATGTTCGACCATTATGGTCTGTATCGGAGTCGGTTCGCTCTTCGGTTGCTCTTTCCACGGAATGTGGATCGCCGGTTGCAGCCAGATCCAACCCGTTAAAAGCACCATGATCCAGAGAAACCGAGAGAGTCGTGGCAACCGGGTTTCGATTTTCCGTAGCGCAACGAAACAGACGCCGCCGCAGAGCGTCAGCATCAACGTGGTTCGGAGCAAAGCGTAAAGAATGTCGTGCAT
>JAVBPI010000109.1:0-9750 GCA_031549705.1 Thermoguttaceae bacterium | reverse complement strand
CATCAAAAATATACCAGGTGTTACGTGATCCATGATTCGCGGCGTCTTCTTTCCACTAATAACGAATCACGAACCACGAATCACGTCCTAGGCCGGTCCTTGCCCTTTGAAGCGGGCCATGAGGCTTTCCGTTTGCACGGTCATTTCGAGGACGAGCAGGGCAAGTTTGTTGCGGAGGATTTCGTAGAAAATAATTGCGGGAATCGCGATGAACAAACCGACTTCCGTCGTGATAAGAGCGGTCGAAATACCGCCCGCCAACTCGCTCGCTTGCGGAGCACTGGCGGAACGGGCGATGACGTTGAACGACTCGACCATCCCGTAAACGGTTCCGAGCAATCCGACCATCGGCGCCAGACCGGCGATCATCGAAACGAAGCCGAGTCGATGTTCAAGCCGCATGATTTCTTCCTCCGCGACGTCGCTCATCGCCCGTTCCGCTGTTTCGTAACCGCTCCCCATTTTGGCGAGTCCCGCCGCGAGAATTTTTCCTTGTGCCGATTCGCTCGCTTTGGCCGTTTCGTACGCCTCTTGATAATTCTTTTCGTCCAGTTGCGCCGAGAATTGGTCGACCATCGGTTGCGGCATGACGTTGTTACGATTGATCGCCATGTAGTTCAGGATGACAAACGTCACGAAAAATACCGACAAAATGAAGAACGCCGGCGCGAAGATCGGCCCGAGCGCCTTGAGATACCAGACGAGATAGCTTTCCGTGACCTTTTCCGCTTGTGCGGGCGCCGCGCCCCCTTCGTCAGCACCGGCGTCTCCGTCCTCTTGGGCGTAGACGGCCGCCGTGGTCGGGAAGACGCTCGTCGACGTCAAACCGATGGCGAAACAGAAAATCATCGAGAGAATCAGGGCGGATCCCAAAGAACGAAACAGGACGGCGTTGGGCGATTTGAACATGTATTTTCGGCTCCGAAAGTAAGAATGGGGGTTGGATTTTGGGTATCGGGGATTGGTTTTTGAGAGCGGATGTCGGAGTTTTCTCCTAACTCCTCTTCCTCATTTGACGGCGATATTGTATTGGTCTTTCAAGCGTTTGGCAACCTCTTCGGCGCGGTCGGTACGCTGGATTTTCTTTTGGAGGGCGTAAAGTTCTTTCAACGCTTTGATATGTTCGCTGCGGGCGGCGGCGAAAAGAATGTCGGTGTGCATGTAGGCGAGCACGGCGTCGCGCGGTTTGCCCGCCTGGTCGTAAGCGTTGCCGAGCGAATTGTACACAAGCGCTTGAAACGCCGAATCTTCGCTGCCGGCTTCACGGGCGATTTGTTCGAGCGACTTGATCGCTTCGTCGTATTTTTTGTCGGCGGTCAGACAAAGGGCCAAACCGATCTTCGCGAAATTTTTCTGTCGTTCGGCAAGCGGCGATGCGTCGGACGATGCGATCACCGTATCGAAATTCTTTTTCGCGGAATCCGCTTTACCTTCGTTGATTTCCGCCATACCCAGCGCGACGGTCGCCTTGAGTTTGTACTCCGGCCAATCCGCTTTCGCCAACACGGCGTAAGATTTCTTGGCGTCGTCGAAGCGGCCCTGCTGGACCATCAAGTCGCCGTAAAGTTCGCAAATCTCGTAATAGTGATAGCTGTTCGTTTTGAAATTCTTGATGAAATTCAAGAGTTCTTTTTCGGCGTCCGCCGCATCGCCGCCGCCGGCAAGGACAAGCCGAGACTTGGCATAAGCGAGGCAATAGGCGAAATCCTGTTTCATGTAATCATTCGTCAATCCTTTTTGATCGAGTTTGCTCAGCGCGTCGATCGCCTCTTGCATCCGGCTGTTGATGATCGCATTACGGGCGTTGGTCAACGCACCGGGCTCTCCTTCAAATTGGGTCGACGCGATGATATTGGCGGCGATTTCCTGTTTTTCGCCTTTGACATCGATGGTGACCTTTTCCGGCGTCATCAAAACGATCGAACCGGAAACGGGCCGACCGTGTCCTTCCATCATGGTGATGCGGTCGGCGGCTTGGACGGCTCCGGCGACGAGCAACACGACTGCCAGAGCGGGAATCAGGGAGCAGGATAATCGTTTCATAATCAAGCCTTCGATGATGTTGGAACGGACGATAACGTCGCATCATTTCGTGCAAAAATGCCCGGTCTTGAGAGGACGTTGTCGAGTGTTTATTTTTTGGACGGAGTCGTTTTATCGGCAGGAGCGGTTTTGGCGGCCGGAGCCGGTTTTTCCATGACCAAAGATTGTCCCGACTTTGCAGGGCCAGCGCCGATCGGAATACTGATTTTATCCACGACAGCGGATTTGACGACCGGTTTTTTCTTCCGGAAAACAAGGAAGAAGACGAACGGGAGGCAAAGCAAAGCGGTTCCGCCGACGGCATAGATCATGTTCATATTCGCCGCAGTGGCCGCGTCTTCGGCTTCTTTCGCTTTTTGAGCGACCTCGGCTTCCTTGTCGGCTTCGGTTTTGGCGGCTTCGGCTTCGGCTGCTTGTTTTTGCTCGGCGGCTCGTTTTTCATCCGCCGCTTTCGCCTCAAGAAGAACGCTATCGGCGTCTTTTTGGAGATCCTTCAGTGTTTGGGGCTTGGCGATACCATCCGCTTTTTGGAGATTTTTGTACAGTTGGTCGAATTTGGCGAACATTTCCGGACCACCCAGGTTGGCCCGTTGCGAGACGAGTTGCGTCAGGCCGGTCATTGCGGCGCTGTGCGCCTTCTCCTTCTTCGCCTTGTCCGGCTCCGTTTTATAGATTTCCACGAAGCAGCGCAGCTTGCTGAGTTGCGCATCGTAATAGAGTTCGGTAAATTGCTCGACCGCGGACTCGGGCGCATTCGCCATGCTGGTTGCCAAGCGATTCCCCAAGCCGTTCCAGCCCCAAATATATTTCCCCGGATCGCGGCCGCCGACGGCGGAGTAATACTTTTTCGGCTCCTTTTTCCCCCACGCTTCCAACGTCTTGGCCGCTTCGATTTGCGTGTCGAGACGGTTCTCGTTTTCCTGGAGGATGTCCGCGAGGAATTTCATCGCCTTGTCGTAAATCCCGATGCTGCGGAGCGATTCGGCCAAACGGACGTCAATGGTTTTCTCCGCTTTTTCCGGCGCCCAATCCGGTTGGTCGACCAATCGCTTTTTGATGTCGACATACGTTGCCGCCGCTTTTTTGAAATAATCGGCGGCAGCCGGGGGAACGGGCTTTCCTTCGGCCGTCAAACCACTTCCAAGGCGGTAGAACGTATCCGCAACCCAGTAAAGCGATTGGAACGAGTTCGCCTCACCACGGTTTTTGATCCGCGTCAGGAACAATTCGAATCCTTTGGCGACTTTGTCGGCCTGGTCGAATTCACCGGCATCGCTGAGTTCTTTGAGCCGATTTTCGAGCTGGCGGCCAAGCGAAACGTAAATCTGCGTCAATTTTTGTTCCGCTTTTTGTTTTTCTTCAGGAGTGCTCGCTTCGCCTGTCGCGGTTTGCTGCTTGATGAGCCCTTCAAGCTTATCCATGGTCTTTTCGGCCATGTCGAGGTTCTCGGTTCCGACATAAGCGCGGAGGGCGAGCATCGTGCAACTGAGTTTCAGGTTGTCGTCGAGTCGGAGCTCTTCCAGCGACACGCCGCCGGGGGGATTGTCCATGAGCGTGAGCGGACCGACGAATTTGTTGGAGACCCAATCGATCGCCCCTTTGTTGTCGTTCGCCGTCATGCAGATTTGGGCGAGGAGCATGGCGGAGATCACGGAAGGAGCGTCCACCTTGACGGTTCCGGACTCGATCAATTTGATTTTGTTGTTCAGTCCTCGTTCGAGTTGCTGCTTGGCTTCGGCGAGCATCACGGCGAGTTTTTTCTTTTCGGGACGGTCTTCGGAATCTTCCGGCAACCGCATTGCCGCCGCGTAGTTGTTCCAGAGCGACTGTCCGATCCGCAGTTCGGCGGAGACGCGTTGCGGGGTTCCTTCCTGTGTTTTGGCGAGGAGGGCTTTCGCTTCGTCGAGGTTGCCGTTGTCGATCGCGGTTTCGATCTGGATGAGCTGCACCGTTCCGGCGACTTCCTTTCCTTCCCAACGTTTCATAATGAAGTCGCTGAGCCGGAGCAGTCGATTGGCGATTCCGGAGGCGTCGTGTCCGGCGCGTTTGTCTTCGACGAAGACCTGACGGTAAAGCTTGATCGCTGTCTCGGCGGATTTATCGGCGTCGGGTTCGCCGGAATAGCGCTGGGCGAGATAATCGGCGAGAATCGCGGCTTCGAGTGATTTGCCTTGGAACCAATAGACACGGTAGAGGTTTCCCCGAATGGCGTTGACTTCGGAGATGGGGGTCCCTTCTTCGCGCATGTTGATTGCCCGATTGAACGAGAGAAGGCACGTCTGACCGACTTTATCGAGTTCGTCTTTCGCTTTTTTCTTTTGGTCGGCGGTTTTGGCTTCCTGCATCGTGTTGAAGGCGATCACGAAATCTTTCCAATCGTCGTCGGCGAATTCCTTGGCTTCGGCGAACGATTGCGGGTCTCCTTTATCCGTTTTGGCGCCGCCGATCTGGCGGAGGATTTCCTGGGCCTCCTTAGCATACTGGCTGTCCGGTCGAATCTGTCGCAAGAAGGCATTGGCGTCGCGGATCGCTTTGTCGCTGTCCTGTTTTTTATCCTTGATCGTTTCGGCGTAAGCGATAAAGTTTTTCGCTCCAAGGAGATAAATCTGCTGGCCGTCTTTGCTCCGTTTGTTGACGGCGGAGGCGGAATCGTTCCATCCCCGGGCTCGGCTGACGGAGTCGGCGTAATTTTCCGGTTTCTTTTCCGCCAAGTTCATTTCGAGTGCCATGAGGAGCGACTCGGTTTTGATCCCCATGTAATCGTCCCCTTGCAAGACGTTCAGTTCGCCGAGGATGCCGCGTGCCTGTTTGAAGTCGCCGAGATCCTTGTACGCTTTGGCGGCGTACAGTTTGGCGTCCATTCCGGCGGAGTACTCGTTGTAGGTCTTGCCAAGACCGGCGAACGCTTCCGCGACCCCTTTCATTTTTTCCTTGAATTCCTTGCTCTCTTTCGGATACGTCTTGGCAATGTCCGCCTTGGTGAGATTGATCAGGATTTTTCCGGCGAGAAAGCGTCCATAGGTCCCATAAAGGTCGCTGTCACTGACAGCGGAGGGATTCGCGGCCTTGGCGGCTTTGATTTTCTTCGCTTGTTCCGTTGCCATGGCGTCCGCTTTTTCGAAAACCGGCATCGCTTTTTCGAACGACTTGCGTGCTTTCTCACGCAGCGGTCCGCGGTCGGATTCCTTGGTCGTGTCCTGCTCGGCGCGGAAAAGGTCGTTGCGACCGTCTTCCATGAGCAAACGGCCTTGGGTCGAAATCGCATCGAAGGCGAACTCGCCGTTCGGATTATCCTTCAGATACCGTTCGAGCGCTTCCTGGCACTTTTTCATGTGCTCGGGCCGAGGGAGGAACATCGCGTTGTTTTCCATCGCATCGAGATGGACTTCGGCGACCTGATAATCGAACTGCTTTTTGAGCGCCGGCGTGGCGAGCGGACTGTTTTTCATCCATTCGAGGTACTCCAGCGCCGTATCGTAATACTTGCGTTCCGTCTTGAGTCCCCGAAGCATTTTCGACCAGACTTCCGATTCGTCGGCAATCGCCGGGAGGACCGTCGACAGGACGGCAAAGAAACCGACGACGAGGAAAAACGAACGAACCGCGAAAGAACCGCGCATTCGACCTGTTCGAGAGAGATCGTTGTATTTATCCATGTCTTGATCTGATTCGCCGTTTTTCCAAGGAGAGAACCGCAACACTGGTCGCCGCCGATTCCCGCGCTATAATAGAGAATGAGAGATGACGCATTCCGGCAATGCCGTCCGGGATTCAAAACCCAACAAGATAGCAGATCGCCCTTTTTTGACAAGCCGCCCACTACCGCGCCGAACCCGCCGCTGAACAAGTTTATAATCTACCAAAACAAAACGCCGATGTCAAACATTTCGAGACGAGCCGTTTATTTTTTTCTCTGTTGGGCCGTTCTGGTCGGAACGACCGTCGGGGCGTCGCTGAAAATCGACCGTGAGCTATTGGACGACATTGCCGACGACTCCCCATTGTCTCGGGCTGCGGAGCGACCGGCGTGGCATTATCTCTTCAAGGTTCTCCACGATCACACGGAGAAAGAGCTGGAGCAAGCGAAATTCGCCGATGTCGGATTCGTCGAATTGAGTCGGCAATCGAGCGAATACCGCGGTAAACTCGTTGCGGTGCGTGGAACGCTTCTCCGCTGCAATTTCATCCCGACTTCGGCGGAGGCATCGCCGTTCGACGATGAAGTCGTCAGCGAACCGGTCAAGCCGCCGAAACCGACCGGATTTTACGAATCGTGGATCCTGCTCGGCGACGAAAAACGTGTTCCGATTTCGGTTTGTTCGTTGGAAGTTCCCGACGGAATGCCGCAAGGGGACGAGATCAACGAGAAGATCGACGTTCTCGGATTCTTTTACAAACGGCAACTCTATCTTTCGGGAAACGACGAAGTGACGACGCCGACGATTCTCGCCAAAACGCTTCACTGGATGCCGACTCCCGTCGCCGAACGCAAGGCCCGACCGGGCGAAAAGCCGTTTTGGTTGCAGGACAAGGCGTTTTGGCAACTGGTTTGCGTGATCATCGCCTGTTGGGTCGTGATTCGGTTTCTCAGCCGTCGCTGGATCGTCCAACGCAAACCGATCCAATTCGAGTTTCACCACGACAACGATAAAAAAGACGAGGATCGTACACCACGGTCCCCGGTCGATTTTCCGAAAATCGATGTCGATAAGAAATAGACAATCTCGTCATCCCCGCGCAGGCGGGGACCCAAAGATTATTTTTCCATGGGCTCTTACATCCGTTGTTCGCGGATGCAAACATGTGTTATCCTCTTTTATCTGGTGGAGGTTTTAGCTTGGTATTCCTTGAATAGACCTTAATTGACCCTCCCCTCTCCCTCCGGGAGAGGGGAGGGAGATCAACGACGTGTTCAGGGAATACCTGGTCAAAATCCTCACTAGAAAAACTCCCGTGCCCGTTGGCAGCAGAGCATGATTTCGTCCCGGTTGGGCTTGAATTTCGCGAACTTGACCATGTCGGCGGATTCGAGGAACAACCGCAATCGGTTCCGCAATTCATCGGAAAACAGCGTTGAGTCGCCGTGTCGAACCGAAACCGTGCGCAGGAACTCCTCCGTCGTCAACTCCGGAGCCCGAATGTTCGACGTTTGTTCGACGTACCAACGGACGATTCCGGTCAGTTCGAAGAAAAATTTCTTCACGTCGCTTTCGTGAAGACGGCTTTCGAGGAGATTGTCGAGCCGTTTGAGGGCGATTTCCTTCGGCGAGAGCGTCGGCAGCGATTCGACAACCGTTCGGCGACGACGGAGAAGAAAAAAGAGCGCAAGAGCAGCCAACACCAAGGCAACGATCCCGATGATCGTCCAGCGGGAAAACTTGTTGCGTAAATCGATCAACCGGTATGTCGAATCGATGTTGTCCAGCGACGCCGTTTCCGGGGTGATCGACGACGAAACTTCGATGCGGCTCGGAGGAACGACGATCGTTTGCGATTCGTTCGGGGATCCGTCGCGCCGGTCCGTGTAATTGATCGGGATCGGCCAAATCGGGAGCGAACCCGCTTTTTTCGGCGTCGTTCTCAGGACGATCTTTTTCGTTTCATGATTGGTGTCGACGCCGATCAGCTCTTCCTTGGTGTCGAGGATCGCCAACTCGCCGAACGACGTTCCGAAACTCGGCGCAACAACATCGACCGTCCGCTCCGCGTCGATGGTCAGCGTCAGGATAATCGTGTCGGCAATCGTCGGTTTCAGCGGCTTGCATGCCAAGCGGGCGCGAACTCGACCGTCAGACGATTCCGCCGTTGCAAGAACTCCGTCCGCGCCCCAAGTCGGACCGACGCCGACGGCAACAACAAATAAGAGAAAAAGAAAATATTTCATGTTCGCACAACGAGCCGGGACCTGCGGTCCCGGAGTAAAGGGGCGACGTCTAACGTCCGGGACCGCAGGTCCCGGCTCGTTTTTTGCTTTGTTTATTGTCGAATCATTTTCAGCACCCAATCGTTGTCGTCCGGCCGGTTCGGAAGCCTTGCCGTATCGCCGTCGAACATCAACGACGCTTTTCCGGCAATTTCTCCGTTGCGGGGATTGAACCATTCCGCGCTGCACGGACCGATCTTGAGTTCAACGGTTCGATCCTTTCCGCTCCCTTCCGGGAAATAAACGATCGATAATTTGTCTGTCGTCTGTAACAGCGGCCGTTTGGAATCGCCGAGACTGCCGTCGATCTTCAACTGTTCCGGATGCGGCCTGAGTTTCGTCCACGGAAGTTGTTCGTAAAACTTTTTCAATATCGTCAATTGGGACGAACCGGGATAGTTCATCGCATCCCACCAGGGTGTCGCGGTTCCCCAATCACCGGCGAACGTCTTGTCGTCGGCGTTCTGCGTCGGATACCAGAGTCCGTTCGCTCCGTAAGTGTATCCGCAGCAACCGGATTGCATGGCATGCCAGGCGGAACGGCGAACGTCGTCAGCGTTGACTTCGTTCGGCTTGCCGCCATAGATTTTTTCGTACTGCGTTTCCGATTGAAGATACGGCTTACCGAGCTTCGCCGATTCTTCGTATTTCGCGGTCGGTGGAACGCCGCCGTGTCCGACATGTCCTCCCTGCCAAAGAACGAAATCGTACCAATCAAGATTCCAAGCGTCTTTCGTGTCGCCGCCGAAATACCAGGGATGAACCGACATCGCCCGTTTGTACGGGTCACGTTCCTTGATGAACTCGCCGAGCTCCAATACTTTTTTGATCCGATTCGCGGAGTCGCCGCCGGTCGAATTGTATTCGCCGCAGATCAACCACGAAATCGAACTTGCTCCATAGCGGGCAACGACGTATTTCCAAAGAAATTTCAGTTCGTCCAGCGGCTGCTTGTCGAGTCCTGTGTGAAACCCGAATCCGATCACCGGAACGATCCCGGCGTCGTTGGCGATCTCGACATACTGGTCGAACTGCCGCCAATATTCGTGATCGAATTTCCCTCCTTGCGGAACTTTCATGAACTGCGGCGGACCGGCGTGATGTCCGAAGCCCCCCATTCCGGCCCATTGAACAACCGTGAATCCCTGCTCTTTCCGCTTGGCGATGAGCGCTTTGAACATCGAGTCGATCTGCGGATTCGTCGACCCCTTCAACGGAACCTTGTCGCCGGGGCAGAACCACCAGGTATCGCCGAGCCAAAAAAACGGCGTGCCGTCGGAATACGTTAAATGATGCTTGTCCGCTCCGACGTTGAGAATTCCGCCGTGTTTATGTAACGGATTTCCATCGTCGACCGCTTCGGCAACGTCGAACGCTCCGCTCTTTCCGCCGAACACGGCGTCCGCTGACTCCGTTTTCCAGGTCCAGTTTCCGGCGACCGGCGGACAGAATCGGACTTTCCAGGTTTTCCCGCCGTCGTAAAAGCCGTCGATCCGATACTGCAAATTGCCCGGCCCAATAAATGTGCATAAAATAGAAACGTCCTCATACGGTTTGGCGAACTCCGTTTCGGAGGGAAACGATAATTCGTGAACCTGCCAGCGCACGGCGGATTCGGCACCGAACAGCGGAGCAACGAACAACAAAAGAACGACGGCGAAAAATGAACGATACATCGGCTCTTCATTATTTGAACGATAACGAGCCGGGACCTGCGGTCCCGGAGTACAGGGGCGACGTCTACCGTCCGGGACCGCAGGTCCCGGCTCGTGAGAAGCGCTCAA
>JAVBPI010000196.1:0-13118 GCA_031549705.1 Thermoguttaceae bacterium | reverse complement strand
ATTTTCATCCCCTTGAGCACGCTTTTCAGCGAATGGAACACTTCGCAACCGCAACGAATCGCGTCGGTGAACGAGTTGAATCCGAGCGGCATGATCATGAATTCCTGCATGTCGACTTTGTTGTCGGCATGGGCGCCGCCGTTGATCACGTTCATCATCGGGGCGGGAATCATTCGGGCGCCGACGCCGCCGAGATAACGGTAGAGCGGTTGTTCGCAATAGACCGCCGCCGCTTTGGCGACCGCCATGGAGACGCCGAGAATCGCATTCGCACCGAACTTGCTCTTGTTTTCCGTGCCGTCCAGTTCGAGCATTCGGGCGTCGATCGCGCTCTGTTCCGTGGCGTCGTAACCGCAGATTTCGTCGGCAATCGAATCGTTGATGTTGGCGACCGCTTTGAGAACGCTCTTGCCGCCGTAGATTGACTTGTCGCCGTCGCGGAGTTCAAGCGCTTCGTGAACGCCGGTGCTCGCTCCACTCGGAACGGCGGCGCGACCGAACGAACCGTCCGCCAAACGAACGTCGACCTCGACGGTCGGATTGCCGCGGCTGTCGAGAATTTGACGTCCTCTAATGTCGATAATCGTGCTTCCCATCATGCTGTTTCCTTATTATGTTTTGGTGGATACGGAAAAACTACCGCTCTCATTAAGGATACCGCAATCGATGGGGGCGGTCAAGGTCCTGAACTTTCAGGTCCACGACCGATCCATGAATTATTTCGGCTTGCGATTGAAAGCGGCAAGGGAATCCGTTAAAATCAAAGGTTCTGCCCAGCGGGGCTGGGTCGTCAACCGAGCTTCCGCTCGTCGTGTCAACCCGCAGGATGGTCGCTTCGCTTCCGATCCTGCGGGCGCTTTTCCTGAAGCAAATTCACGATCCTGAACATTCGTAAGCACAGCCAAACCCTTGGCGACCGCGACCGATGGTTGCGGTATTGATTTCCACGTCTTTTTCCGGCGACATGAGAACAATAAACCAGCGCGGCGTCTCGTATTCGGTGGTTCCGTTCGGGACGGTTCGATTTCTTTTTTTAGCGGCGGTTCCGGAAACGCCGACACGTTGCTCCGGCGACGACACGCAGGGACACGGCTTGGACGTTGCCGACTATCCGGCGCAGATTCGTTCGCTGCTCCAGGACACAACGTCCGTGCTCACGGCGGAGAAATTCGCCAACGGCGTGCTGATGCTCAATGTGTTTCTGGCGGACATCGGCAAGCGGGAGCTGTTTCGGCAAATCGCCGCGGAGCTCTGTCCGGGAAAATTCCAAATCGCAACATTCATTCCGCAGTCGCCGGCGGACGGCAGCGCCGTCGGCTTGGACCTCTTCGCGGTCGCCGGGGAGTCTCCGTCGACCGTTTACGTCGAGGAGTCGTTGCCGGAAGCGGCCATCACCGCCGAATGGGACGAATTCCGTTGGTATTTCGATGCCGGAATCGCACCGACGGATTTGCCGGTCGGCGCTTACAATCGATCGCTCAGCGCATTTCAGCGGATGGGAGACCATCTCAAGGGGAGCGGATTCAAGGTCGCCGATTTGATCCGAACCTGGATTTATCAGGGGCATCTCGTGCTTCCGGAAGGGAAATCGCAACGGTACAAAGAATTGAACCGTGCACGGACCGACTTCTTCTACGGCATTGATTTCATGCAGGAGCATCTTTCCCCCGAGTACAAGGGAACGGTTTATCCGGCGAGCACCGGCATCGGGGCGGACGACGTCGACGTCGTGATGAGCTGCGCGGCGTTGACGACGAAACGAAAAGACGTGATTACCGTTCCGCTGGAGAATCCGCAGCAGACCTCGGCGTTCGATTACGGGACGACCTACAGTCCGCAGAGCCCGAAATTCGCCAGGGCCGCCGCGGTCGCCGACAAAAAATCGTGCCTGATTTTCGTGTCGGGAACCGCGAGCATTACGGATTCCGAAAGCCGATACATCGACGATCCGGAAGAACAAACGAATTTGACGCTCGACAACATCGCCGCCCTGATCGACGGCTCGAACTTGGAAAGACACGGAATTCGCGGTTTCCAATGTGGCCTCGAGAACATGGAAAGCGTTCGAGTCTATGTGAAGCGTCCGAAGGAATTCGAACGGATTCGCGAGGTCTGCCGCAAACGGTTCGGCGACGTTCCGATTCTCTATACCATCGCCGACGTCTGCCGCCCGGAACTGCTCGTCGAAATCGAAGGAATCGCCGTGAGTAATCGGTGAAAACACTCAACCGTCATCCCCGCGCAGGCGGGGACCCAGAGAGTGAGTATTATTGCGCAGGTGATAAAATTTGGTCCGTTGTTTGACTGACTGCCGTGCAGGGTCCGCCGCGTTTTGAACTCCGCTACGCTCCGTACAAAACACGACTCCGTTCATTTTTTATTGCCAACACATTAATGTGTCTTTGCACACGTTATTCACGAAGTCTTGATCGGTCGGAAGCGTTTTCGGATCGGGGGCGGCGTTGATGCTTGAGAAGGGGTTGATTTCCCTCCCCTCTCCTGAGGGAGAGGGGAGGGAAAATCGGCGTTGCCTCGCTTCAAACTCGCCCCTTTTTCGAAAACGCTCCCGATCGGTCAGTCAATTGCGGATGTAAACGATCAATAATATCTTTCGGCCGGACCCCCGCCTGTACGGGGATGACGCAGTACAATAACGATCAACCTCGGATTTTCTTCGCCAGCGCCGGGACCGTGTATTTGTGCTCTCCGGCAACATAAAACCCTTCGCCGCCATCGGCAACGGTCTGCGCGAGGATCATCTTCCACGGCTTGAAATAGAACCGGGGATCGTTCACCGGCGGCGTCGCAAACAGGTCTTCTCCTTCCAGCGATAACAGGTCGAAGACCGCCGAGGTGACGTTGGTGATTTTTTTCCCTTCCTGCCCGGCGACGTTGCGGGCCATGGAAAGCGCTTTCAGGTAAATCTCCGGGCCCATCACGCCGTTGCCGATGTTGCAGAACACGCCGCCGTCGAGATTCAGGATCGACTGGACGTAAATCAGGAAATCAGTGTATGTCGCCGCGCCGGTCGCTTCGCCGGAACAATTCGGATGCTCATGAATGATATCGCAACCGGGACCGACGTGCACCGTGACGGGAACCTGATATTTGTAACCGGCCCAAAGGAGCGAACTCTCTTTGTACGGAAAGTTCTCTTCGTCGATCATCCGACCGACCGCCTCGCCGAATCCGAGTCCGTCGCGGACTCCCGCTTTGACGGCGTCGTTGATCTTTCCCGATTCGTTCCAGAGCCCGAACTGTCCTTCGCTGATGTATTTCGCGACGCTTTCGGTCGTTGCACCGATCATCGCCAACTCGAAATCGTGAATGCTTCCCGCTCCATTCAGCGCAAAATGGGTTACGAAACCGCGTTTCATCAAATCGATCATCACCGGCCCGTTGCCGCTGCGGATGACGTGAGCGCCGAGCATCCAGAGCACGGTGCTTATCCGTTCCTTCGCTTGCCGAATGCGATCGGCCAGAATGTCCAGCGTCGGATGCTCGAACGTCGTCGGCGCCGCCGGATCGATCATGACGTCCTTCAAAATGTCGTGTTGCCGCTGTGCGAGCGGCTTCATCAGGATTTGCGAACGGTCGAACGGCTTGAACGGCATAATAATTTCCCGGTTGAACGATTCCCTTTTGCCGCCGAATGTTGTTCGGCATGGTCAATCGCTCAGTATAGTGTTTCGTTTTCAAAAGAAAAGAACCCTGCACAACGTCCTGCCGACAAGCGAAGCTGGGTAAGATTTGTCGATTTTTCCGTTTGCCCCTGTCGTGCCGGTTGTATCGACGGTATCGCCTGTATTCATTGTATTAATTGTAAGGAGCCGTTTTCGCCGTTAAGAATATCGAACGGAAACGATGAAAAACAATTGTGATTGAGTTTCCACTCAGTTCATCGTCGTTCAATCCATGGGGAACGACATGCTGCCGTCGATTATTTTTTAGGAGAAAAGGATTTGTATGAAGAAGAACACCCCCAAGACGCGATTCTCGTCGGATTGGCTCAAGTCGCTCAAAAAAGTTCTCTGCGTCGTCGCGATCGCCGCCGCCCTGTTCGGTGGAAGCGACGTTTTTGCGCAACCAGTTAAGCAACCGGCAGATCCGCCGCTTTGGAATGGGGCGCCGAACAATTTGCCACAACCCTACACGGGCCCCAAATACAAGTATAACGACTCCATCCAAAGCATGGGAGCCGACAGACTTCATGCGATCGGAATCACCGGACAAGGCGTGTCCGCCGCCATCGTTGACGCTGGATTTTTCACCGATCATGAAATTTTCGCCGGGAACAAGATCGTCAACGATTATGTCGGATATGAAAACACACACGGAACCCACGTTTCCGGTATCGTACTGAGTATGGCGCCGGATTCCCGTATCTGGTTGGGCAACAATTCCGAAGACGATAATCAGAACGTTACCGATCAAGAGAACAGTCAAGTGTTCAAACAGATCGGCGCGGCCGCCGGCAAATATAACATCGTCGCGGTCAACAACAGTTGGGGGGATCCCATCGAAGGTTTGTACTCCAAATCGGAAGATATTGTCGCGGAGTATCCGTTGACCGCCGCCGCCGTGAAACAACTGTTCGACTCCAATATCGTTGTCATCGCTTCCAGCGGTAACGCGGGGGTCAATGATCACATGAGCTATATGGATGGCTTGCCGATGGTTTTGTCCGTGGGCGCCTTGAATAAATATGGCTATATTGCCGATTTCAGCACGCAGTATCAAAAGGGCGATTATTTTCTGCTTGCACCCGGCAGCGGTATTTTTTCCGCTTTCGACACCAGCGAGGGGGAGAGCTTCTACAGAAACGATACGGGGACAAGTATGGCGTCACCGCATGTGACCGGCGCCGTGACTCTGTTGGCATCCGGTGCCCGAAACGCCACCGCAACCGAAATCATCGATTCGCTTTACGATTCGGCGATCCGGATTCCGTTTAACGGTGGTACCGTCGTCAAAAAGATGTACTCGGATGGACGGAATCCGAACGCGACGAAAGACATGTTAATCGCGTCTTTCGATCCTGATGCCGTCCGCAAATATACCGATTGGCTTGATGCGGTCGCGGTAAAGTATGCCAATGACACTGTCACGGCCGATGAATGGCGTTTGATCGATCACATCTTCGATATGGCGTACAGGATCGATGACACGAATGAATTTCTGGATGCCATGGCACGATCCGGCGATTTGGCGACTCTCAAGTTCACGGACTACCGTTTTTTGCAAGTCGACAGGGCGTACATGAACCTGACGGAAAAGCGGACGCACGGAATCGCGGATCGGATCGAGGGGATCGACTCGAACTACGGCAGCGTGATGGACGCCTTCGCCGGAGAACTCGGCGGACGGCTCGACCGGGAAACCGCCGACATTTTCCAGCGGCTCGACAATTTCTCAACCGAAACGCAAGCGGACATCGCGCGGCAGATGAGTCCCGCGTTCCTCAATTCGACGGTCGATTCCGCCCACCTCGGCTTGGTCGGCCTGCATCGGGCGCTCGGTCGCCGTACCGAAATCAATCGGATCGGCGAAGGACGTAACGCAAAATGCTCGCCGTGCACTCCCTGCGACGCCGCCTGCGGCAGCAGCAACGCAACGACCAGCGTCTGGATCGAAGGATTCGGCGATTACTCCAGCTACGACGGCACTCGCAACAATTCGGCGTACAATGGACATTTTTCCGGAATGTCGTTCGGCGTCGAACGGTCCCGCAAGAATTACACCGTCGGCGTCTTCGGCGCTTACGGCGACCACTTGGTCAAAGGCGAAGGCCGTTCCACCGGCAACTGGGGAAACGTCGGAATCTACGGCCGTCTGGACCGTGCGAAGGGCTTCCTCGAAGGTTCCGTGGCCTACGGGTACGGCGATTACGATTTGATCCGCTCGATTTACATTCCGGGAACGAGCTTTTCGGACAACGTGCCGGGCCAGAACATCAACCTCGGCGAAATCTTGAAATTCGCGGACGCCTCGACGAAAGCGAACGGATTCTCGACCCGCATCGCCGCCGGGCGCGACCTGTGGAAACGGAAAGGTTGGCGAGTCGGTCCGCGTGCGGAGTTCTCGCTCTCGTACCTCGATTACGACGGATATGATGAAAACGGCGCCGGTGCGTTGAACCTACATGTCGACCGATATAAAACGACTTATCTCGAAGGGGGAATCGGTCTGCACGCCGCCAAAAAATTCGTGCGAGGCTCGCAAATGTTCATCGCTTCCGGTAAAGTGTTGGGAATGTACGGCGGCACGACCGGCGACGACTTGAGCGGCCGATTCCTTCGGGGCGACAACGCGTTCACGGCGGACCCGAACCACTTGGCAACCGGCTGGATCGCCCCGGAAGCGACGCTGGCGTGGAACATGCGCGACGGAGTCGTCCTGAGCGGTTCGTACTACGGGCGCTTCGGTCACAATTACTCCTCGAACGCCGTTTCCGCGGCCCTGAATCTCTATTGGTGACCCGGGCCGGGTGGCGGCTTCGCCTCGGAAATTCCGCCTCCCGTTGGTCGGCGTCCGTCCACAAAACAACAAACCCGAACGATAATTCGGGTGAAAATCGGTTTCCCGGTGGCCCGTTTTTCCCTTTGTGGCTCGTCGAATGAAAGTTCGGCGGGCCGCTTTTCTTTCTTGACTTTTTCCTCCCAAACGAATATGTTGGGGGAATCATCAATAATCCCCAGACGCGCTGCGCGGCTAAAACGCAAGCGTCATCCTGAACCGGCTTCACCCCCGAGGAGCGAATCATGCGGTTTTTCCGTCTCACGGCTGTTTCATTGGCCCTGCTTTTCTATTGCGTTGCACCACTCGTTGCCCAAACGAAACCGAAAACGATCGAAGTGATCGCAACCGCCGACAGCGAGGACGAGGGTTTCGAAGCGTATCGGGCTCTCGACGGCGACCCGAAAACGATGTGGCACACGCAATTTCGGGAGATGCAACCCGACTTGCCGCACCAATTGACCGTCGATCTGCAAGGAGAGTACGCAATCAAAGGATTCGTCTATACGCCGCGAAACGACGGCACCTCGAACGGAACCATCGGCAAATTCGAGCTTTATGTCGTCGACGATCCCGAAAAACTCGGCGAACCCATTGTTGTCGAGAGCTTTGCCAATCACAAAGCCCCGAATAGGATCGAATTTAAAGAGCCGAGAAAGGGACGTTTCATCGTCCTGAAAGCGTTGGACGGAATCGGAAACACGCCGTACGCTTCCGCCGCCGAATTGGAGATTCTCAGCGACGGCGTCCAATTCCGTGTGAAAAAGATCACCGCCGCCGACATTCGCCGTGCCGCCCTGATGAAGGAAATCGGCGACGGCGATCCGGAACGGGTCCGCGAGTTCGTCGATCTGATTCGGGATATCAAGGAAAAGGACCGGTTCTACAAAATCGCGTCGGAAACCTTTTTGAAGGAGTCGCTGATTCTCAACAGCGATCGAGATCCGGTCGACGTCGTGCTTCGCCGAACGGCGGCACTGATCGCTGATTTGAAAAACGATCTCCCGAATTCCGAAATACTGAAGCTCGCCGAAGCGAAGCTCGCCGATTACGAAAGAACCGCGAACGCAATTTCAGTCGACCAATTGAAAGGTCGATTCACCATGTTCGTCCACATTTGCGAATTGCGGCGAAACATCGCGTTCTCGAATCCGTTGCTGAGCTTCAACGAAATCCTTTTCGTGAAGAAACATCGGGCGACGTACAATCATATGTGCGACCAGTATTATGGTGTGAATCTTCCGGCGGGGGGGGGACTTTATGTGCTGGAAAATCCCTTTGGGAGGCGCGGAGTACCGGCTAAATTGAGGAATTTGCTCGACAATTCAACCGTTCAAAACGGTCGATTAAAGGGACAAAAACTCGACACGGGTTCGTTTCTTTCGCCGGACATTTCTTTTGACGGACGGAAAATCGCGTTTGCTTACGTCGAATGTCAAGGAGACACCGCGCAACGCTTCCACACCGATCCGACCAAGGGACATTGGCACGAAGGACGCTCGTTCCATATTTTCACGGCGAACGCCGACGGAAGCGATCTCCGCCAAATTACCGACGGAACGTGGAACGATTTCGATCCGTGCTGGCTGCCGAACGGTCGCATGGCGTTCATCACGGAACGGCGCGGCGGATATCTCCGTTGCGGACGGGAGTGTCCGACATATACCCTTTTCGACATGAACCCCGACGGCTCCGGAATCCGTTGCCTGAGTTATCACGAAACGAACGAATGGCATCCGAGCGTAACCCATGACGGACGGATTTTGTACACCCGTTGGGATTATCCCGACCGACATGGTTGTACCGCACATCATCCGTGGATCACGACACTGGACGGGCGAGACTCCCGACACGTTCACGGTAATTTTTCGCCGCGCAAAGAACGGGCCGACATGGAACTCGACTGCCGGGCGATCCCGAATTCGTCACGATATATTGCCACGGCGGCACCACATCACGGACAGGCGTTCGGTTCGCTCATCATGGTCGATCCGCAGGTCGTCGACGACGACGGCATGGGACCGGTCAAACGACTCACGCCGGAAGTCGCGTTCCCCGAAAGCCAGGGAGGTGCCCAAGTTTACGGAACACCGTGGCCGCTCAGCGAAAAGTATTATCTCGCCGTCACCGACTTTAACGTAACGTCAAATCAAGCCGCCGAGTGGAACAATGCACAACGGTTGCGTGGCGATTACGGAATCTATCTCGTTGACGCTTTCGGGAACAAGGAGCTGATTTATCGAGACCCGGAAATCTCGTGCTGTTCGCCGATTCCGTTGCTGCCGCGACCGACGCCGCCGGCGCCGCCGCAACAGATCGCCGATTCGATCGAGGAACAACCGTATCTCGTGCCGATGCGTGACAAAAAGTTGCCCGAGGCGACGGTCTCGATCATGAACGTCTACCAAAGCACGCGACCTTGGCCGGAAGGAACGAAACTGAAAGAACTCCGGGTCATCCAACTGATTCCGATGTCGGTGCCGTCCGGAAAACCGCCGCACGAAATCGGGTTCCGCGAACCGACCAGCATGGACTCCGTGGTTCTTGCACGGGAAGTTCTCGGAACGGTCCCGATCGAAGAGGACGGCAGCGTCCATTTCGCGGTGCCGCCGCGCCGGGAATTAATGTTCCAGGTACTCGACGAAAACGGACTCGCCGTGCAGTCGATGCGAAGTTCGACATATCTGCACGACGGCGAAATCCTCGCCTGCAACGGATGTCACGATCCGAAAACGTCGGCGTCGCCGCAACCGTCCGCGATGCCGAAAGCCCTTTCCCGGGCGCCGTCGACGATCAAGCCGGATCATCCGGACGCCGCGCCGTTCAGTTATCCGCGATTGGTGCAGCCGGTGCTCGACAAACATTGCGTTTCATGTCATGCCGACGAAATCGCCAAGGGAACGAAAAACGTCCCGAATTTGGCGAAGGATCCGATCAAGAACAAATGGTACGCCTCGTTCAACGAATTGGTACCGAAATATGGATTTTACTCCTACGGCGAACCGCTTCGGACAACACCGGGCAAGTTCGGCGCGAAATCATCGAAATTGTACAAAATCCTGCAAGCGGGACACCACGACGTGAAACTGAGCGACGACGAGATGCATCGGATCACGCTTTGGCTCGATTGCGTGTCGATCTTCTACGGTGTGTACGAAAAAGAAGGCGGCGAAGCCCAACTCCGCGGTGAGGTCGTTTATCCGACGCTGGAATAGATTTGACATGGCAGCCGGAAGCGAAGCCGGTAGTCCGGCGAGAGCGCCCGGTTTTTTCGGCCGAGAGACGGAAATCAACCGGGCGCTGCGGGAGTACCCTTCGCTTCCGGCTACCATCATTTCGAGCAAGAAACAAAAAAACCGGGGCGGTGAGCCCCGGCTGATCGTTGTAGACGTCCGCGAAACAGTTCGTCGGTTAGTATGTGTATCGCACCGGTTGACGGAAGAGCGGCGAGAACGGACCGGTCGGGGATCCATCGTCGAAATCCAACCACCACCAACCGTCGTGCCATTCGAGCGTCACCTGTCTCCAGCCGAGCGGAGCTTGCGGATACGGATAGAACGGACCGATGTACGGCCAGGCTTTCGGCGAGTACTGCTTCGGATAGCAGACTTCAGCGTAGTTCGGATAGGCGGCGTAGCTCGGCCAAGCGTAATCCGGGAGATTCGGATTGTTGTAATTTCCGGGCATCGGGCCTTGCGGACCGTAGGGTTCACCCGCATAACCACCGTAAGCGGCTTGTTGCGGCGGAGCCATCATCGGAGCGCCCTGATAACCTTGCATACCCCCCTGCACTCCGGCGGGATAACCCTGTTGCATGCCGTTGGGATATCCTTGGTCGGCGTACTGCATCATCGGTTGCGGCTGCGGATAAGCACCTTGCATTCCGCCATGGTTCGGGCACGGGCACGGTTGCTGAGCGGCGGCCGGATATTGGTTCGCATAACCTTTCGCGGCGGGAGCCTGTTGCAGCGGCATCGGCTGTTTGGCAACCTGCTGCTGAGCCGAGACTTGAAGAACGTCGGGACGCGGCGGTGTGTTGAGCGGCTGGACTTCCTGCCGATTCGGCATCGGAACCGGCGCCGAAGCGATCTGATTCCGCTGAACGGGTTGGCAACGGTCGTCTTTCTGGACCGGCATATTCGGCGTGACGGAAACCGGAGCCATCGAGACGTTGGTTTCGCGTTTCACGGCACCGGCCGGCGTCATGAGCCGATCCTGTTTCGGAGCGACACGGAGTCCGTTTTCGATCTCGGAAACTTGAATGCCGGGAATCTTTTGAACCTGTTCCAGCGTTTGCCGCATCATTTCATCCGACGCGACTTGGCCGGCGAGGCAAACTTTACCGTTCTGATACTTCACCATAATGTCGTATCCGGGGAACTGTTCGCCGAGGTTCGCGGCGATTTTCTCCGCCGCCCCCTGATTCGTGAGCGCATGGACCGTCGTCGGTCCGACGGCCAACAAAGCGGCGATGAAGATGGGAACTAACGAGAATCGCATGCCTGCCTCCTACAAATTGGTATACAAGATCGTGAATTTTTCCGGATACGCTCCAGCAGGATCGGGAGCGAAGCGACCATCCTGCGGGTTGACACGACGAGCGAAAGCTCGGTTAACAACCCAGCCGCGCTGGGCCGACCGTCTTCGCTGTTATCGTCCATGCGGTCGACGATTCTTGACTTTTCCCGACAAGAAACCGAAGACGCTTGGGATTCCTTCAATCTTCTTTGTCGGTAAAATGGGGGACTCCGTTGGAGAAATTTTCCGAATTTCGTCAAAAAACCGGAAAATGGGGGATTTCGCTCTCCCGTTTAGCCGAAACGCCGCAGGCGTCCGCGTTTGACGATGAAATCTTCATTTCGTTCCTAACGGCGGGTAATCGCCATCGACAAGAAAATGAAAAACGCCATCGCCGCCGGAACCATTGTGATCCAATAGAATCGTTCGGCGACAACGCCTCTCGGTACGGCTTGGAATTTCGCGTAGCGGTAGCAGATCCATCGAATTCCCACGAAAACAGTGGCGATGAGGAAACAGAAAGCCGCCGTCAGGGAACCGATAGCGGCACCGGTGAAGACATACAGAAAATCCATGAAACGTGGATCGGCCATCAAAACATACAACCCAAAATAGAGCGTTGCGGCGGCGGCGAGAAAACAGGTAAACAACGAAAAGCATTCCATGAATTCCAGCGTTCCGATCACATGATGCGGCGATATCCAAGGTGATTTCCCGTCGGAGGCTTCTCCAAGCCGAAAACTTTGCAACAATGGAAAGAAAACAAGGGCGCCGCCGCAGAGCCCCATCAACAGGTAATACCGGAAAAGTGGAATCCACACCACCTGTCCAATGGTCGGCCAGGTTTTTCGGTCCCGTTGAAAATGGGTGATATATTCGTCGTCCCGACCGGTAACGATCATATCCGTGGCGAGCCCGATTCCGCCCGGCTTTCCGTCCGCCCCGAAAGAAGTGATCGACCAACCGTTTTCGTGGCGTTCGTAAACAACCGGATTCTTCCATGCGTCCAGAACGTGTTGCGGGTCCTCGGAAATCGTGCCGTGGATCGAGCCGGAAGTTTCGACATTGTCGGCGAGCCTCGTCAAGATGTTGCCGTTGGTCTTCTGGATCCCGAAATACAAACCGTTCGGTACAGTCACGATACCGTAACCGAACCCGACGATCAATCCGGCGAAGAGAACGGCACCCAGCGAAGCCAAGAGAACGGAGTTTTTTGTCATATCGTGGAATTATCGAGCATCGCCTCCCAGATTTCGAAGGGGGCAGAGCAGATCGGTTTCGTTGCTACGGCTCATGAACGGGCTCCCTTCTTCCCCCTATTTTACCGGCTTTTTTCGTTTCCGTCAACGAAAAAATGAATCAAAAGAGCCGGGAACGAAGCGGTACTCCGCGCAGTCCCCGAACGAATCGCTTCGAGTTGTATCAAAGACGGATTTATTGTAAACTGAATCGGTTGGAACTTCAAACGAAAATACTTGTCGGGCATGACGATGAACAACACTGTAAACGACATTCCGCAATTGCTTCTCGGATTTGAGCCGCCTCCGTGGCGCTACTATGGGAGTCTCGCATGGGAAGTGTACGATGATTTCGCGCAAGTCGCCGTTTCGACAAAGAAGTACCGGGTCGGCTGGATCGCATTGGGGGTCGGCATCATCGAACTCCTCCTCTTTGCGGGGTGGTATTATTTCCGAACGAATTTGGGAGACAAAGTTCGCGTGCTCGAATTCGACGTTCCGATCGATCCGGGCATGGTCGCACTCGGATTTGTCGTCACGGGATTGGTGGTTTTGGGATTCGCATTGGCGGCATTGGCGTGGTACCGCTTCGACCAATATGTTTGGAATAATCCGCGATTCGTTTTCGACAAGACTGCGAACACTCTTGCGCTCGACAACGGAAACACCGTCTATCCGACGTCATCGTGGCAGAAAGCTTGCATTGTCCGCGTTTCCGGTGTCGTTCAAACGCCGGAAATTAAATACAAGAGTCACTCTGTCGATATGCTATATCTGTTTGTTTTCGAAAAAGACGGCCAATGGCTAAAACATCTGATTGCAGTTGCGTTTCCGGGGTGGTCGGAC
>JAVBPI010000160.1:0-27928 GCA_031549705.1 Thermoguttaceae bacterium | reverse complement strand
TGGCAATCTTCTCGGGGGGAACGACCTTCCGATGGTTGCGCGACCAATGTTGCCGTGATCTCCTTCAACAAGCCGAAGCGACGGGACGGGATGCTTATGAATTAATGATCGAAGAAGCGATGCAATCGCCGCCGGGAGCCCGTTCACTGCTGCATAATCCGAGCCTTGCCGGGGGATCGTGTTTGGAGGCGAGTCCGAATATTCGCGGAGCGTTGCTCGGACTCGATTTGAGTCACACGAGAAGCGACGTGATCCGTTCCGTGATGGAAGGAATCGCCCTGAATCTCCGCGTCGTTCTCGATGCGTTACGAAATCAGACCGATGTCCGCGAATCGATGATCGTCGTCGGCGGCGGAGCCCGAAGCCAATGCTGGCGGCAGATTTACGCCGACGCTTTAAAGATGGAAATCGACATGACGAACATCGGACAGGACGCCGCCGCACTCGGTGCCGCGGCCTTGGCCGCCGTGGGAACCGGGCTATGGAAAGATTTCTCCACGATCGATTCCGTGCTGAAAATCGTCGACCGACGAGTTTACGTTGCGGAAAACGCCGCCGTTTACGACACGATGCTGAACCGTTTCGAAGCCGATGCGAAATTTTTGTCGTTACGATAAAATCTTCATTACCGAACAAGTTTTATAGATGAAACGAATACTTGCCAACAGTCGTGTTCTTTTGACGGGGGGCTCTTCCGGAATCGGGGCCGCGCTCGCCGTGGAGCTGGCGAAAGAAGGAGCCGACATGATTCTCACCGCACGCCGTGAGGATCGGCTCCGAGCCGTCGTCGAGAAAATCCAGAAGGATTTCAGCGATTACTCGCCGTCGAACGGAACGCGGAAAATCGGATACGTCGTCGGCGATATCACCGATCCGGAAGTCCGCCGACGGGCCGTCCAAACGACCGTGGAGCAACTCGGCGGAATGGACGTCCTGATCAACAACGCCGGAGCCGGTGCGACGTCGATGGTCGAAACGACGACGGAGGAAACGCTCCGACAGATGATGGAGCTCAATTATTTTTCGCTCGTTTTGCTGACGAAGCTCGCGCTGCCGCTGCTCAAGGAATCCGCGAGTTCCGCCGAACGAAAAACGCTTCGGGTCCGTCCGATCATCGTGAATTTGAGTTCGATAGTCGGACTGCGCGGCGTGCCGCATTACGCGGCTTACGGCTCGGCGAAATTTGCCGTGACCGGCGTTTCCGAAACGATGCGTGCCGAGTTCGCGCAACACGGAATCGACGTGCTCCTCGTTTGTCCGGGAACGACGCAAACCGAGTTCTTCGACGTCCTGATGCAATCGAACAGCGCTCCCGACATGCCGATCCACCATCACGTCACCCCCCAGTACGTCGCCGGCCGGATCGTCAAGGCGATGAAGAGAGGAACGCACAAAATCATCCCGTATTTCCAAGCGGTCATTCTCAATTGGCTGAACCGCTTGATCCCCGGGTTCGTCGATTACATCATGAAACGGTACGCGTGAAGGCAGGCAAGAGGTCGGCTGCCTACTTCTCGACAATTTTTCGTCCCAACAATGGGGCGAGTTCATCCTTCGTTCCCAGAACACGGACGGCTCCGCTGCGGTACCCGGCGATCATGCCGCCGGAATGCTTGCTTCCGGTTCCTTGGCGATCAAGCACGTCGTCGACGGAAACGACCGCCTTGCCAAGCGGAACGGGATCAAGCAGTTCGACCAATAAAAGCGTGTCGGGATCGACGGGAAGTTCGTTTCCGTACAGGATCATGGCGTATGTCGTTTCCCCCTCCGGCGACGGATTGGCCGGACACGAAAAATACCGTTGCGGATTTGTGCCAAGATATTTCACGATTTGCGTCGCCCAATTTTCGTCCGGCATGTTGCCGTGTTCGAGTCGATACGACAAAATCGCCAGCGACAACCGTTGCATGTTGCCAACACACTCCACGCGGTGAATCACCTCCTCGAAACGACTGGGCGAAGCAAGTGTTTCCATGAGGATGTCCGCAACGATGTTGCCACGCCCTTCGGGAGTCAGCATTCTCGTCGCGTTTTCCCAAAACGTCGGGAGCGCACCCCGTGCCGCCAGGTACTTCGCCCGCGATTCCGGCGTCGAAAGCGAATCGTACAGTTCGTTAGCTCGACGAAAAACAATATTCCAGTTACAGGAAAAGACCGCCAACGCGAAAAATTTTTGGCTGCCGGCGAGATCGGCGAGGGTCGCAAACGAAAGTTTATCGTGATAAATCCCTTGGATGCCGCTCAAGCCATAGAAACGTTCCCATTCGTAAACATCGCCAAGAGATGAGCGAGACGGTAACGTGTCGAGGCCGTCGAGGAGCCGTTGAATTTGTTTCTCCGTCAGCGGATGCTCCGGATTCGCTCCAACCGGTAACGCCGCGGCCATCCCTTCAATCGAAATGCCAACAAGAAGTTGTATCATACTACCGCGATGAGCAATGTGCCGCCCCAATCGGTAACTGGCCAGTTTGTCGTCGATCGCGCCGTCGATGTTTCCCGATCCGATCCGGTACATCGCTCTTGCCGAGAAACAGCGTGCCAGCGACCGATACTCTTGGATTTCCGGAAGAATCGCGGCGATCAGGTCTTCTGATTTCGGGTCCGGGCTCCGAAGTAACGGTGTAAAAAAGACCGGTTTGCGAACCGCTTCGGCAACCGCATCGAGAGGGGCTTCGGTCTCTTTCAGCCAATCGGCGAGCATCGGAAGACCATCAAGGGTCCACGGCTTTCCGATGGCGTTGTCGGCTTCCGTGTATGGATCGTCTACTTTCGTTTTGGTGAAATGAGATAGAAGAACGCTCTGCGGTTCTTGCGGCAACGTCAACGTCGGCGGAACATTGGGATCGAGTCCGAGTTTTTCGTACAGTTGCTTCCGGTAGAACTCCCGATTTGCCGGAACACGGCGACTCGAATCGTCGCCGAAATTACGGACGAAATCCCGATAGCCGTTGTCATCGGTTGCGAGTTCCGGCGGGGTGACACGGTCTTCAATCGCCTTGAGGAAGTCGATGCGACCGTCGGCGGTGAGCGGACCGGTGATCCGCGTTGTCTTTGTCGAAATAATCAGCGGCGGCGTCCGCAACAGAAAGAACCACGCCGAATACAGGAGAAGCAACCCGAGAATCGCCGCCGACACGATGAAAACTCGCGATTTCCAAAACGATTTCGGAATGGAGGCGTCGGCGTGTTCCATGCGAAAAGAGGGGGAAAGATTATCGATACTCCACCGGATACGAAACCGGAACCGCACCGGAAATCGTCGATTGGTCCGACGAAAGAATCACCGGATCGTAACCGTTCTCCGATTGTTTCGGATGCTGGGCAAGCGCGTCGACAATGCGATCGGAGGGGCCGTTGAAAACGATCATGTCGGGGCGGGCTTCCGGATTCCGCTTCGAACGGACGATCAGGATGACTTCGTCGCCGTCCTGCGCGCGGCGTTTGATTTCTTCAAGCGCCGCCTGTTCCTGCTCCTCTTGCGAGAGGGGCCGAACCGCGACCGGTTCGGGTTGGGGTTGGAAGGCGTTCGAAGGAATCGAGAGCGATTTCAGCGGAGCCGCAGACGCAACGGCGGGATTCGAAGTCGCTTCGCCCGGAGCCGAGCGGCGGATCGGGTTGCCGTCGACTAACGACGGGGATTCGAACACGGCGGCAAGATTCTTTTTCGCCAAAACCTGACGAATAATGTGCGGAGGCACGAAATGTCCGTCGTTTGCCGCCGGGTCCGCCGAATTGCAGACACCGATCAAATAGCCGTCATCCGCAAACAGACCGCCGCCGCTGCGACCACCGACCGGAGCGCCGGAAATCTGGATGTAATGGAACGACAACGGGCAACTGTCCGCCGTCCGAATACGATCAAGCGACAAGATTTTGTGGGAACGAACCGTCGGATTCGCGCCGCCGTCGCAGCCAACGCTCATCACATTTTGACCTGCTCCAACCTGATAGGATGCCGGGGCAATCGGAATCGCCCGAACCGGCCGCGGAGGAGCGATCACGACCAAAGCGAGGTCGATCTCCGTGTCGTAAAAAATACAGGACCCGTAAACGCGGACCGTGGAATTCTTATTAAAAAGATGAACTTCGATCTTTCCTTTGCCTTCGGATTCCCGAAAAATGTGTCCACACGTCAGAACCAACGCTTCGCCGTTGCGGGTGTCGACAATTGTTCCGGTTCCCCAAGAGTGCCCCCGTTCGTCGTCAACACGCAGTTTGACCGACGATTCGATCAGCGAATCCCTTTCCAAAGAGGCGGTTTCCGGCCCCAAACTTGCGACCGGATTGGCTGCGCTGGGGGTTGGGGGCGTTTTTTCCGTACCTTTGGCGATTTCCCACGGATTCGGGAACGGCGACCGTTCCGACTGCGACGATCCGGGGTTCAACGAGGAAGAAATCGGCGCAAATGGAGCGGAAAGCGGATTGATTTCGGCATCGGGATCCGCAAACGTACTGGACGCCGTTGCCTTTGTTTCGAACATTGGAGCCGATGCAACGGGCGCAAACGTCGGAGCGGGGGACGATGATGGGGAAGTTTTGGGGGCGGTTGCCACGACCGATTCGAACATGCGCAAAATTCTCGGTTCCAAAACGACGGGATCCCCTCCGCCGACAACACGGTCGACGACTTTTCCTTGGGAAAGCATCAGGAACGTCGGAAAGTGATTGACGCCGAGTTTCCGAACGACGTCCGGATGAGCTGAGGCGTCGATCATTTGGACCGGATACCCTTGCTTGGCGAGTTTTTCGACCAGCGGAGCGGCTTGTCGGCACGGCACACAACCGGGTGTCGTTAAAAAGAGGAGAACCGAATCATTGGAGGCGGGAAGAGCGGCAATAAGGAGCGTCGAAAGAATCGTCGGAATACCAAACATAAAAAAATCTCCGTACCTCGTCGTCAACACGACCTGATCGATTGTCCCTCCCCACGGGACGGACGCTGTCGACTCGAATCCGTTCGAGTGGGGGGAGTTTAACGAAAAGCCCAATTTCGAGCAAGAGCAAATTCCTCCCCATTGAGTCGGTGCTCAGCGACTTTCGAGAAACATCGCACAACTTGGAACGCACACTCGAAAAACGACGTAAAATGATGTATATTTATGGGGCAAGCCGCGTGGGTGACGACGGCGTCAGCAAAGGCCGGTCTTTTGATTTTGTTTCGTTTTTCGTAAATTTCAACCCAACTCGATATCCATGGAAACCGGCGATATTTTACTCCATCGCGGATTGCTGACCGAAGAACAGCTTGCGGAACTTCGCTCTGCACAGCGGGAATCGCTTCGCAACGGTCAACGGGACGCCTCGCGGCTCGACCAATTTGCCGTCCAGAAGGGGATGCTGTCCGAGGAAACCGTTCTCAAGAATCTCGGTGAGGAACTCGGCATCGGATACGTCGACCTGCTCGAGTACCCGGTCGATCTTTCGTTGCTGAAGACTTTTCCGACACGGTTCATCCATCGGGAGCGGATTTTTCCCGTCGGCCAATACGAGGACATGCTCGTCGTTGCGACAAGCGATCCGTTGAATCTTTATCCGCTGGACGAAGTTGCGTCGATCACCGGAATGCAGGTCCAGCCGGTCCTTGCGCTGAAATCGGAAATCGAAAAGCTGATCAAGAGGAATCTCGGCGTCGGGAGCGAAACGATCGACGGTCTCATGGCACAACGGGCCGAGGCGACGAAATCGGACGAAATCGAACTTCTCGGCGACCTCGAATTGGACGGCTCGGAGCTTTCCGAACAGGCCCAGGAACCGTCGGTGATTCGGCTCGTCAACGAAATCCTGATCGAAGCGATCGAGTCCCGGGCGAGCGACATTCACATCGAAACCGAGTCGGACGGACTCTCGATCCGGTACCGCATCGACGGCGTGCTGCATGTCCAGAATTTTCCGGCGGAGATCAACCGATTCCAGTCGGCGATCATCAGCCGCTTGAAAATCATGTCGAAGCTGAACATCGCGGAACGCCGCCTGCCGCAGGACGGTCGCATCCAGTTGAAATTTTCGGGACGGGAAATCGACGTCCGTGTTTCCGTGATCCCGATGATCCACGGCGAAGGAATCGTCATGCGGCTCCTCGATAAAGACGCCATGGAGTTCACCCTGACGGGACTCGGCATGAATCCGGCGATTTACGAAACATTTTCAAACCTGATCCGCTTGCCGCATGGAATCATTCTCGTCACCGGACCGACCGGAAGCGGAAAAACGACGACGCTCTACAGCGCATTGACCGAAATCAAGGACGCTTCGACGAAAATCATCACGACGGAGGACCCGGTCGAATACCGGCTCGATGGGATCAGCCAGATTCAGGTCCACTCGAAAATCGGCTTGACCTTTGCGGCGTCGCTGCGAAGCATTTTGCGTCACGACCCGGACATCGTGCTGGTCGGCGAAATCCGCGACCTCGAAACCGCGGAAAACGCCGTTCAAGCCGCTCTCACAGGACACCTTGTTTTCAGCACGCTCCACACGAACGACGCCGCCGGGGCGTACACACGGCTCATCGACATGGGAGTCGAGCCGTTCCTCGTGTCGAGTTGTGTCGAGGCTGTCATGGCGCAGCGCCTCGTAAGAAATCTCTGCAAGCATTGCAAAGAAGCATACATTCCCGATCCGAACGATCTGCCCCCCGACTTTCCGATGAACGAACTGATTCACGACTACGACGGTAAACTTTATCGCCCCGTCGGTTGTCGAGAGTGCCGACAAGTCGGTTATCGGGGTCGGAGCGGTATCTACGAATTACTTGTCACCTCGAACGCCGTTCGTGAGGTCACGGGCCGCAACGCCACCGCATGGGAGGTCAAAAAGATCGCGCTCTCCGAAGGAATGCGAACGCTTCGCATGGACGCTTGGCGGAAAGCGCTTCTTGGGCAAACGTCGGTTGACGAAGTCGTTCGGGTCACGAAACCGGACGAAGGGTTTTGAGTTTTTCCTGTTCTGACATTGAGTACCGGCTCGATCGCGGCTGTAAATTTTACCGTAGTGAATGGTTTTTGGAAAAATTTTCAGGAAATTTCAAAAAAACACCTTGAAACAAAAAACAATTGTCCTATAATAATTACATTGTTGAGCAGATTTCTTTTGCGTTGTTCGGTATTATGTGCCGCATCTATGATTGTGCCTCTTGGGAGTCCCGGTAACCTGTATGGGCCAAAAGATCAATCCGAACAGTGAGGACGGTCATATCAATCTTGACCGAACATGCTCCCATCGACTGCCGGGGTTCGACAAAGAAAATCCGCGTGCGGCAATCAAGCTGCCGGTAACGGTATCGCTTGAGGACCATCGGATTTCCTCCTCTTTGTCGATTCCCGTCAAGCCGATTCTCGTGGTCGGCGATCATTTGGAAAATCGACGGCAATGGTCCAAATTTATCGAAGAAGCGAGGCATACGACACACGACTGTTCCTGTGACAGCCTCATCGCGATCTCGAAAACGAACGCTTCCGGTTTTTCGCTGTTGATTCTCGACATGGACAACCTTTCGCCGGAGTTGACGGAACACACGCCGCACTTTCGTCAGGTTTTTCATAACATTCCCGTCATCTTTATCGGCACGAAGTACCTGAATCAAAAAGAGTATCGAATCGATTATCCGGAATATCTGATCGGCTGTCTTCCCAACTTCTCTCCTTCGGTTTTACTGCCATTGATTGATACGGGCCTGCGGATCTACAAGACGGTTCAGGAAAAGACTGCCTTCAGTAATTCGTTCGGTTTCCTGAATGTTCCGATGAAACTTGGTGAAAGAACCGACGCGATTCGTCACTTGAACAAACGGGCCGTTGAACTCGCCTCCCAAGATGGTCCGGTACTCATCGAAGCGGAACCCGGTTGCCGCGCCGACATCGTTGCGTTGCTGATTCACAACGGCAGTGTACGGAAGTCGGCGCCGTTCGGAATGGTCGACGTCCATTTCGGATTCCGCGAACTGTACGAAACGCGTTTGTTCGGTATCGAAGCTGGTACTTACGAATTGTACCCCGACGGAATGGTCGGACAAATCGAGTTGATGAATCGCGGCTCGATCCTGATCGATAATATTCATTGCATGTTCCGCCCGACGCAGGACCGCCTTCTCTCTTATCTCAAAACGCGGACCATTTTCCGGATCAATTCGTTCGATCCGCGGATTTGCGACACCCGTGTTTTCGTTGCCAGCGTCGACAATCTTGAAAGGCTCGTCGAGGAGAACTCGTTTTCGAAAGAATTGCTCGAAATGTTCGCCGACAGCACGATTCGAATCCCCCCCCTTCGTGAACACCGAGACGCAATTCACGAATGGATCGACGTTTTTTCCCAATGGATTGCCGAGCCGTCCGCCGATATGGAACCGCCCCGTTTCACCGCTGCCGCCGTGGAAAAAATGATGCAATACGCCTGGCCGGGAAACACCGACGAATTCATCCAGGTGATGCGGCGACTCGTTTATTCATGCAAAACCGGAATCGTCAACGCGGAGGACGTCGTTTTCAACACGGAAAAAGCGGTTCACGCCAAGGGCGGCGCGATTCCGTTTGTCGGTATAACGCTGGAGGAGATGGAAAAACGATTCATTCAGGAAACGCTTAAAGCTCAACAGGGAAATAAAGCCGCGACGGCAAGAATGCTTGGAATCACCGAGAAAACGCTCTACAATAAACTCCGGAAATACGACAATCCCGATTGACGGTTCGTCGATTCATTTTTCGACAAGACTTGCGGTTCCGGTCAGGCCGCGCAAGTGAAGTTCCTGCCGAAACGAAAAATGACCGGTCGTCAAAAGAACCAGCGACGCTTCGGTCGTTCGACCGTTCGGATAAAAAAGAATCGGTGTCGACCAACCGGCCGCGGCTCCTGAGGACGAAACACCGAAAACGATGTTTCCCTGCAGCGATTTTCGATAAATGGCGCCGCTTGATGTCGTGATCACGGTTTCGCTGGGTGGTTCCGTCGGACTCGCCGCAAACGGATCCGAGAATTCGCCCCCCCAATCGGTCACGGAACCACTGGAATCGTTTTCCAGCGTATCAAAACCGACCGCCGTTGCGCCGATTCCAACCTGCTCCGTTTGGGCTTGGTCGAAAACCTTTTTCGGAACCAGTTCGAAGTTCGGCGTTCCGATCTGGTAACGGAAAACATACGCGCCCCCCGCCTTCATCGCCTCCAAACGAGTCTGGTAAAGCTCCCCTTGCAGTTGCCGGGCGCCGGCGGTCAGTTCGTTGCGAACATACATCCGGTGCACCGCCGGAAAACCGATGCTGAAAATCAGCACGATCAAGCCGAGCACCATCAACAGTTCGAGCAACGTAAATCCTTGACGTTTCGACATGAAATCCAACGTAATTGCGCCGGAACCTGCGGTTCGCGGGCCAAACGAGGGGATTATTGGCGGTTTTGCAGCAAATGTTCGACGGCTTCGGGGGACATGATATTTTCCAATTGCTTGACGAGGCTCCAGTTCGTCGGCTTCGACTTGACCTCGAACCAGTTGCCGCCTCCCTTCAACCATTCGGCACGGTAAGCAGCGGCGCTTTCCGGAGTAAAATCCTCGTTGCCGAACTCAACCCGACAACAGCGGCAGATATCGAACAGCGGCGTTCGACCATCCTTCCCCCACGGGTAATAGTTGTTGTAATGCAACCCGCAAACACGGCAACAATGCAGCTTCGAACGTTTATCGGTTTTCATGAAAATTTGAAACAGTAAAACAACAAGCTCGTCATCCCCACGCAGGCGGGGACCTGGAGATTCGGTATCAATGTGTGTTTGCACACGTCAGTCACAGTGTTTCATTTTTCGTCAACAACGGATGCAAACGGCCAATAAAATCTTTCGTCCAGGTCCCCGCCTGCGCGGGGATGACGAATTGTTTTGATATTTCTACTGTCGGTTGAAATAATCGGTTCCGGAGCACTTGAAACAGGTTCGCATCACCCCGAACTTGTCGGTGATCGCAAAGTATCTCGTTTTCGGGTCGAAACAAACCGTATCGCCGTTCGAACGTTTTTTCTTCATCGGCGCGGTTTGGACGAAATCATAGGCGAACTGGATGTATTCCTTTTCGTTCTTCAACTGCGGAAAGTCGCGGCGGTGTTTTTCCCAATGCTCCCGGGCGTTGTCCAAACGGTCGCCGGAAATTCCCCGCGTCCAAACACGATCCGGAATCGGCGCGTGCCGTTCCGTTTTGTGGGGGGCAGATTCTTTCGCGGCGGTCGGCGGCGGCTGTGGGGATTGCTGCGGCGTTTGCGGCAACGGCTTGGCGTGAGAAGAAACCAATTCCCGATGCAGTCCCGTATGGTAAACGCTGTCCCCTTCGACAGCCAGATCGTAAACCCGCTCGGAAACGCCAAGCGGACGGCAGGAAACGACCGTCATCACGGTGCTTCCGAGACCGCGAAGTTTTTCTCCCTTTTTCACGTTTCTCAGGAGCGCCCAATCGTCGGCGTCGAGGCTGAAATACCGATGGTTTCCCACCTGTTTCAGCGTTTCGGTTCGACCGTCCATCGTGAACGTCAACTCACAGACGTTCCGGCCTTCGTGATTATATGTCGCCAGAACAACTCGGCCCGGCCCTTCCGAAATTGGCGGACAAGGTTCGATTTCGTCGACCTTGGCGAAAAGACCTTCGTCGAGTCCGGAATCTTCCAATTCGAGCGGCAACGGAACACGACTGCCGACTCTCACGTTCCCTTCCTCGAACCATTCCGGCGGCAGGAGCATTTTGACGGAAATCGAGTCCCGCGAACCGTCAGTCGCAATGGCTTCGACGTTCATCGAGACCAGCTTCCACGTTTTCGGATTCACCGCCGTCGGCTTCGGTTTGTCGTCATTCGAAAGAAAAACGCGGTCGCCGACCTTCAGATGGGGAGTGTGTTCGTGCTTGTGGTGCTTATGATTTGCCGACGAAATCGCACCGAATGCCAAGGCAATCGCCACGAAACCGAGCGTCAGACAGCGTAATATCAACGATTGGGGATTTGTCATGGTAATTCGATCTTTCTTGGATCGGAAGTGTTCTTTCGCCCAATATATTCGAATCGAGACAAATTTCAAGAGCGGCGACGGTATGGATTCTCACTGATGTTTTTCTATACTGGAAGAACTTTCTGCTGCCGTTTGCCGTAGAAGAAATTCACCCCCATCAAACAGATGTCGACATGAGCGTACCACGAATCATTTTTTCAGTGTTCCTTTTGGCATTTCATTCGTGTATTGTGGTTGCCGCCGAACCGGATCCGGCAACGCTATGGAAACTCGACGATTATCTGAACAATCCACCGAAAGTCGAAGGGGGAGAGAAAAACGGCCTCGTTCAGGCGATCTATTACGAAGGAGAACCGTACAACGGTAAGCCGACGCGGGTTTTCGCTTATATGGGCAAACCGGAAGGAACTGGCCCGTTCCCCGCCGTTTTATTGATCCACGGTGGTGGCGGCAAGGCGTTTGCCAATTGGGCCGACCATTGGGCAAAGCGCGGGTACGTCGGCTTGGCGATGGACCTCGGCGGTTGCGGTCCCGACGGACGACTCGCTGACGGCGGTCCGAATCAGGGGGACGTTGAAAAATTTCGTCCTTTCACGACCGACAACGGCGATTACCAAAACATGTGGACCTATCAGTCCATCGCGAATATCCTTCGAGGGCACGCCCTTTTGCTGGCCCAAAAAGAGGTCGATCCCAATCGGATCGCCGCGACCGGAATCAGTTGGGGCGGGTATTTGACCTGCATTCTTGCCGGAGTGGACACAAAGTTGAAAGCGGCGGTTCCGGTGTACGGTTGCGGCTTTCTGCACGAAAACAGTACTTGGAAAGAAGGGCGATTCGACAAAATGTCGCCGGAACAGCGCGACCGCTGGATCGGTTTGTTCGATCCGTCCAAACATGTCGGTCGAGCGAACTTTCCGATGCTTTTCGTCAACGGAACCAATGATTTCGCCTATCCGTTGGACAGTTACCAAAAAACGTACCGTCTTCCGAAAGGACCGGTTTTTCTCTCGATTACGGTCAAGCGACCGCACGGACATATTTTTACGTTCAAGGAAGTCGACACGTTCATCGACAGCGTGCTGCTCAAGGACGCCAAACCGTTGGCGACCGTCTCGACGATGAAATTCGACGCCGATAAGAAAACGGTTTCGGCGACATTTCTATCGGCGGTTCCGATCCCGAAAGCAGAACTCGTTTGGACAACGGACGGCGGCCCCTGGCAGAAACGTGAATGGAAATCAGCTCCGGCGACGATCGACGGTGAAACGGTTTCCGCAACCATGCCGCTCGAACCGCCGACCTGTTTTTATTTGCTGCTGACCGACGAACGGGGGCTCCCCATCAGCACACCGACTGAAATTCCGTAGATTGGCCCGTTTTTTGCACGCTGTTTGGTTGCGTCGCGTTGTCGTTGCCAAATCTGACATATTTTTTCGACTTGCGGAATCGAGTTTTCCGTGTACAATGGACTTGACGACGCTGTGAAGCTCATCGTACTGTGCGGTCGACGCTAGTGTTGTCGTGTAACCCGGCAAACGGGGGAACGCAACATTGGTTTTGACACTACGCAGATTTTTCTCCTATCAGAGGTTCAATCATGCCTTACGAACGATTTACCGACCGGGCCCGAAAGGTGATGCAACTCGCGAACCAGGAAGCTCAACGGTTCAATCATGAATATATCGGAACCGAGCATATTTTGCTCGGCCTTATTAAGGAGGGGAGCGGTGTCGCCGCGAACGTCCTGAAGAATCTGGACGTCGATCTCCGTAAAATCCGACACGAAGTTGAAAAACTGGTTCGAAGCGGTCCCGATCTCGTCACGATGGGGCGTCTGCCGCAAACGCCGCGTGCCAAAAAGGTCGTCGAGTATTCGATGGAAGAAGCCCGAATGCTCAACCACAATTACGTCGGCACCGAACACATCCTTCTCGGCTTGCTCCGGGAACAGGAAGGGGTCGCCGCGCAGGTTCTGATGAACCTCGGCCTGAAACTTGACGACGTTCGCCGTGAAGTCCTGAATCTTCTTGGACACAGTGTCGATCCGAGCAACATGGACGAGCGGATGATGGAAACCATCGGCAGTCCTGCGGAAGACGGCGATCCGCAACAAAAGGGAGGCAAGTCGAAGACCCCGGCGCTCGACAGCTTCGGCCGCGACCTGACGGAACTCGCCCGCCAGAAAAAGCTCGATCCGGTGATCGGTCGTGAGAAGGAAATCGAACGAACCATGCAGATCCTGAGTCGCCGGACGAAAAACAATCCGGTGCTTCTCGGCGAAGCGGGGGTCGGCAAAACGGCGATCGCCGAAGGTTTCGCCCAAATGGTCGTCGAAGGCCGCGTTCCGGAATTGCTCCAAGGATACCGAATCGTTGCTCTCGACTTGGCGATGATGGTTGCCGGAACGAAATACCGTGGACAGTTCGAAGAGCGGATCAAAGCGCTCATGAACGAAGTCCGTCGGTCGTAATAGATCATCCTCTTCATCGACGAGCTCCACACGCTGGTCGGCGCCGGCGGCGCGGAAGGGGCGATCGACGCTTCGAACGTCCTGAAACCGGCCCTGAGCCGCGGCGAAATCCAGTGTATCGGAGCGACGACGCTTGACGAATACCGGAAATATATCGAAAAGGACAGCGCCCTTGATCGCCGGTTCCAGATCGTGATGGTCGAACCGTCCAGTCCGTCGGAAACGGTCGAAATCCTGAAAGGTTTACGCGATCGGTACGAAAAGCATCACCATGTCAAAATCACCGATGACGCCCTCAAGTCGGCGGTCGAGCTTTCGAATCGATACATCACCGGTCGCTGCCTTCCGGACAAGGCGATCGACGTGATCGACGAAGCCGGAGCCCGCATCCATCTCAAGTCGATGACGTCGCCGGGGAACCTCAAGGAAATCGATCAGGAAATCGAACGCCTGAGTAAGGAAAAAGAGTCCGCCGTCGGCAACCAGAATTTTGAGAAAGCGCTCGTTCTCCGCGACGAAATCGACCAGATTTCCCGCAAAAAGAAAGAAACGCAGGAAAAAATGAAGGAAAACGTCGGTATCGTCGACGACCATGTGATTACGGAAGTTGTCTCCAAAATGACGGGAATTCCGTTGACCCGAATGTCGACCGAGGACACGAAACGGCTCATGAATATGGAGGCGGAACTCCACAAACGGGTCATCAGCCAGGACGAAGCGATCAAAGCGATTTCGAAAGCGGTTCGCCGCAGTCGAAGCGGTCTGAAGGATCCGAAGCGGCCGACCGGTGCGTTCATCTTCGCCGGGCCGACCGGTGTTGGAAAAACGCTCCTCGCCAAGGCGCTCGCCGAGTTTATGTTCGGCGACGACGACGCGCTGATCCAGATCGACATGAGCGAGTACATGGAAAAGCATAACGTCAGCCGATTGGTCGGCGCCCCTCCGGGATACGTCGGATACGAAGAGGGGGGACAGCTCACCGAGAAAATTCGGCGACGTCCGTACTCCGTCGTGCTTCTCGACGAAATCGAGAAAGCGCATCCCGACGTGTTCAACATGCTGCTCCAAGTGATGGAAGAAGGACGTCTGACCGACAGTTTCGGCCGAAATGTCGACTTCCGGAACACGATCCTCATCATGACGACGAACGCCGGAGCCGAGGCGATCAAGAACGAATCGGCGTTCGGATTCCAGAAACCGAACGACGACGCTTCGTACGAAAGCATGAAGGAACGGGTCCACGAACAGATCGAAAAGGTGTTTCGTCCCGAGTTTGTCGGTCGTTGCGATGACATTATCGTCTTCCGACACCTCACGGAGAAGGATCTGGGCAACGTCGTCGATCTGGAACTCAAGAAGGTCCGCGATCGGTTGCTCGAAAAGGGACTCAAGCTTTATCTCACCGAAGAAGCGAAAGCCCACCTCATCAAAAAGGGGAGCAATCTCGACTTCGGTGCCCGACCGCTCCGTCGAGCGATTGAGGGGAACGTCGAAGACCCGCTTTCCGAAGAACTGCTCAAGGGTGAGTTCGAAGGAAAGGAAGTCATCACGATCGACATCAAGACGGTCGGTGACAAAAAGCAGCTCGTCTTCGCCGGTTCAATGCTCAACGAGCTGGACGACGATAAACAAGAACACCTGAAACAGCAATACGAGACGATTAAGCCGACCCTCGACTCGAAGTCGGAAGAACCGGCCACGACGCCGACCGCGACCACGCCGGTGTGATCTCCAGTGGTTTAACCAACCGTCATTTCGAACGAAGCGCCGCGAAGTGAGAAATCTCACCCTTACGAAATGGTTTAAGATTCATCACCGATCGGTTCAGTGAGATTTCTCCCTTCGGTCGAAATGACGGTGGCTTCCCCTTCACATGCAATCAAGCCGTGACCGCACCCCTACGGTCGCGGCTCGGTTTTTATTCCCATCCCACCTTTTTTGCCAGTCACATGCAACACCGCGACACCACGAAGCGTCGGGTCGTGATCGTCGGCGCCGGTTTCGCCGGGCTTGCCGCCGCCAAACGGCTCCGCAAGAATCCGCAAATCGAAACGGTGCTGATTGATCGGAACAATTATCACACGTTCCAACCGCTTCTGTACCAGATCGCCGCTGCGGAGCTGGAGTCGGCACAAATCGCGAACCCCTTGCGGGGCCTGTTTCGTTGCCGTTCGCGGGTCTCCATTGCGATGCTCGACGCCCAGGGAATCGATCTCGACAAACGAATTCTTCGAACGAGCGGCCCGGACGTCGAATATGATTATCTTCTTCTTGCGGTGGGGAGCGTCTCCCATTTTTTCGGAATCCCCGGCGCCGAAGAGAACGCGTTCACGCTGAAATCACTGGAGGAGGCGGTTCATCTGCGGAACCATATCCTGCGTTGCTTCGAAAAAGCGTCGCTTGACGCTGCCAACGAAGGGGGCTTTCAACCGAACGGTTTGACGCATATCGTCGTTGTCGGCGGCGGTCCAACCGGTGTCGAATACGCCGGGGCTTTGGCCGAGCTGATCGGAACACCGCTCACAAACGATTTTTCCGAGCTGCCGAAGGGATTCGCTCACGTCACGCTGTTGGACGCTTGCGATGAGATTCTCCCCGGTTTCCCGCCGAAATTGCGCGCTTACGCCCGAAAGCGTTTGGAACGGATGGGGATTACCGTCAAAACGAGTGCTCAGGTCAAGGAAGTTCGCGCCAACTCGCTGGTTTTGGCGGACGGCACGGAGATGCTGAGCCAAACCGTCGTCTGGACCGCCGGGGTTCGCGGCAACGACTTGGCGAAAGAGATGGGGCTCCCCCTCGGTCACGCCGGGCGGGTCAACGTGCTGCCGACGCTCCACATTGCGGATCATCCGGAAATTTTCGTCGCCGGAGACCTGAGCCTGCCAGAGGGAATGAATCCCCCAATGGTCGCCCCCAATGCGATTCAGCAAGGAACCTGTGCTGCTGAAAACATTATGCGGCTCGAACGGAACGAAAAGCCGACCCCGTTCCAGTATTGGGATAAAGGCTCCCTGGCAACAATCGGTCGCAATGCGGCGATCACTCGAATCGGTAAATTCGCTTTCTCCGGGTTTGTCGCTTGGATCCTTTGGCTTTACATTCACCTTTCCTATCTGGTCGGTTTCCAGAACAGGCTTACGGTTTTGATCAATTGGGCGTGGGACTACCTGTTTTTCGAGCGTTCCGTCCGATTGATCCTCCCCCGCCGCTCCGCAATCAAGGATCCTATCTTCAAAAAGGAATAAATCCGTCACGCCTCCATGCCTCCAATACCCAACCCCAACACCCCGTTGTTCACCCTCGGTCTCATCGGCGGCATCGGTAGCGGCAAGAGCACCGTTGCACGCCTTTTCGCTCAACTCGGTGCCGGAGTCATCGACGCGGATCGGATCGGACATCGGGTCCTCCTGACGCCGCCGATCAAGGACGCCGTTCGAACCCGTTGGGGAAACACCGTGTTTGACGCAAGCGGCGAAGTCGACCGCCGTGCCGTCGCGGAAATCGTCTTCGCCCAAACGGAATCGGGCCGCCGTGAGCTTGACTTTTTGAAATCGCTGACCCATCCATTAATCCGCCGGGAAATCGAGAACGAAATTAACGCGTTCGAAAAATCGGGAATATCGGTCGCCGTCCTTGACGCGGCGCTCCTGTTGGAGTCCGATTGGCAAACCGCCGTTGATGGAATTGTGTTCGTTGATGCTCCCAAAAATATTCGTCTCGAACGGGTTCTCCAGCGAGGTTGGACGGAAAAACAGTTTGATTCCCGAGAAAAAGCCCAACTTCCGCTTGACGTCAAGAAAGCCGCCGCAAATTGGACCGTCGATAATTCAGGAAACTTGGAGACAACTCTTGACCAAACCCGGTTTCTTTGGCAAAATGTCAATAGTCGGACTAAACTTGGTTAGTGTCCTCCTTGAGCCGGTACTCCGCGACGCATGCCAATGTTTGTCGAAGCTGCCGATGACTGCCGTCGAACACCATCCTGCCTGTCGATCTCATCTTATCTCACCACACTTACATGCGACGCTCTTCTTCACGCAAGACGCCGTTCGGATACGGAATATTTCCCGATTCGGACTTGGCGCCTGATGTTTCCGTTGGTGCTCCTTCGGAGCAGTCGACCGCTCATCCATGCAACGGATCGTTGAAAAACGAAAGTCCGCCGACGCCTCAAAGTCGCCCCGCGAAGGAACACCCCCATCAAAGGAATCCGTCCGGTTTTTCCAGTGACACACCTTGGGGCGGTGCTGTTGGAAAACGGGGCGAACCGTTGACGCTCGCCGAGATTCTCGCTTACGAGAGAACTCAGGGGTTCATTGAACCGAAAGACTACGACGAAGCCTATGAAAAGCTCAGGCAATCCGGAGATGCGACCTACCTGACCGAATTGCAGCAAATGTCGCTCACCGAATTGATCGAAGAAGCCAGGCGGCAACGAATCGACGGCATTTCGGATAACGCGGACAGGACCGACCTCATTTTTGGTATTCTCAAGCGGCGAATCAAGCAGAACGGACTTTTGTTCGGCGAAGGAACGCTGGAGATTCTTCCCGACCAATTCGGGTTTCTTCGCAGTTCGGAACACCACTATTTATCCTGTCCGGACGACATTTATATTTCACCGAGCCAAATCCGGCGATTCGGGCTCCGCAAAGGATGTACCGTATCGGGACAGATCCGTCCTCCCAAAGAAAACGAACGATACTTCGCGTTGCTGCGTGTCGAGGCGATCAATCACGAAGCCCCGTCCTTGTTGAGCGAAAAAGCGTTTTTCGACGAATTGACGCCGATTCATCCCGACCGGCGGATCCTTTTAGACTCCGTTGATGGAGGAGTCGAATCGCGGGTGATCGACTTGTTCGTTCCGATCGGATTCGGACAACGTGTCTTGATTGTCGGCCCGCCCGGATCGGGTAAGACGGCTTTGGTTCGAAGTTTGACTCGTGGAATTCGGGCCAACCAATCGGAAACGTTCGTTTTCGTTCTTTTGCTCGATCCCTCTCCAGCAGTGGCGGACGAAACGATTCGGCTTCGATGCGGCCCTCATTGCGAAATCATCTCCACGACTCCTGACGAAACGCCGTTGCGTCATGTTCAAGTTGCGGAAATGGTTCTGGAAAAAGCGAAGCGAATGGTCGAATACGGCAAGGACGTCGTTGTCTTTCTCGACTCGATTTCGATCTTGGCGAAAGCGTGGAGTGGTGAAATGACCTCCACGAATAAATCGGCCGGAGGAATGGACTCCAACGTGATGCGACAAGTCAAAAAATATTTCGGTTCCGCCCGAAAAATCGAAGAAGGCGGTTCATTGACGATCATCGCAACCACGAGAATCGACTCCGGCGACCCTTTCGACAACACGGTTTACGACGAATTCAAAGGATCCTGCAATTCTGAAATCGTCTTGAACGCGGACATGGCCGCCCAGGAAGTTCACCCCGCCGTCGACTTGGATCAAAGTGGAACACGGCACGAGGAAATCCTGTTCGACCCGGAGGAATACCGTCGACTTACCGACCTGAGAAAAAAGATTCGCGGCGATTCGGGTGAATCCGCAACGAAAACAGTGATCGACCGAATGAAACGTACGGAAACAAACGCCGCGACTCCGAAGGGATCGTTCGGCTGACACGATCGCTCAACTGATCCGACAGTCCGCCAACTCAATCTCTTGCGAAGCGAGGTGTTGTTTCAAATCCTGGACGCTTTCGAGAAGAAGTTGTTTGGCGTCGGCGTTTTCCGTTTCAAAATGAACGGAAATTTTTCCCTTCTTCATGCCGATGCGGATCATGAGCGTACCGAGTGATTCGGGGTGGAGCCGGATTCGAACGATACCGTTCAAGGGACCCTGCGACTGCACCGCTGCTGCAACCCGCCGAATAAAACGGTCCCGGTCGAGGCGATCGTCGATTTCGGATCCGGGAATTTCCATCCGTTCGGTAAATTTGCGTAACATCTCTGGATCGACCACTTCGCTCGCCTTGACGAACGCCC
The DNA here is from genome assembly GCA_031549705.1 of Thermoguttaceae bacterium. Classification (GTDB taxonomy): domain Bacteria; phylum Planctomycetota; class Planctomycetia; order Pirellulales; family Thermoguttaceae; genus WRKP01. The sequence goes on along the minus strand of JAVBPI010000160.1, from coordinate 8,487 downwards.
CGGATTCGAGAAGTTCCTTGAGCGAATTCCCCCCTTGCGATACGCGAGGCCGTTGTTCTTGTTTCGATAAGTTTTCCGGGGAATGTCGTCCCGGTACCGACTCGGCCTCGACATCCTCGCTCGCATCCACGGAGGCGGCTTCTCCCGGGAAAACAAACGAACCGAAAATGGTGGCCGCTCGCTCCTTCTTTCCTTCGGACTTCTCCCCCGACTCCCTCTTGACGTTCCCGAAACGTCCGGACGCGGTGAAGATCGTAAATGCCGAAAGTTCTTCGACGGAAGCCGATGATACTTGTTGCGAAATCGTCGGCGTCGATATCTGCGGGGCGAAAACGACATTGCCGCCGGTGCCGGAGAATTCTTCCTGGTTTGTTGCGGACACCGAAAACAATGAACTCGACAAAGTGGAAGGAACCGTAATGATCGATGGGACGCCTGGCGTCAACGGACCGATAGATATCCCGTCCGCTTGAAATACGTCTGCCGAAATGGACGGTTCCAAGATTTCACGTAACGTAATCAATTCCGGGAGATGAATTTCGGGAATCGTTGAAATCTGACGGCCTTGAAACGCATTGCCGGGATCGGTTTCGAAGCGGTTCGTCCGATGCCGGTATTCCCTGTCGATTTCCCGATGCCGTTCGTTTGCTGCGGCGATTTCCGCTCGGTCAAGATTTTTTCGTTGCGTTATTTTATCGGAAGCGCCTTCGCGGTCGGAGAAACCGGAATCGGCGGCGACGTTTTCCGAGGAATCGTTCCCTCCGTTCGCGCCTTTGGTCGTCTCGGATTGTTTCCGTAACGATTCGTCCATGGCGGCGGAAAACGACATGCGCAAAAGCTCGACGGCTGCGTTACCGTTCGGCTTGCCATTGCCGTAATAAAGCGAAATCGATTGCGTGTCCGGGTTGACGGTCGACATTGTAACGATAAATGACGTTATGGTTGTGGAGGCGGGGGTGTCTTGGCGGCGTCTTCGGCGACTTTCGAAAGCGGTTCGCCGTTTCCGATTCGCTGGAGCAACGTGCAGAGTTCCTTGAGTTCCGGCTCGTCCTGCATGGTGTAGAGAATATCGGAACGTTTTTTTTCGTCCATGGCGAGGAGCATCGTCAACACCCGGGGCGTCGCCCCGTGGTCCTTGATGAGGCCGAGGATGATTTTTTTGGCGAATTCCGGCTCGGCCCCTTCGATGATCCGTGTCTGCTCGGCGAGCCCGGCTTCCTGCGTCGATTTCAGGTAATCATTGACATACTTGTCGAATCCAGCCCGTAAATCCTTGAGCTCCTTGATTTTATCGCTGATCTTCATTTCATCCGCGATGATGGTGTCGGACGGCTTGCCGAGAATTTCCTTGATTTCTTCGTTGCGCATTCTTTTCGCACGAATTTGCAGGACTTCCTCGTAACTCATCTCCGCGATTTTGTCTTCAACCTGTTGATGGATATTGAACAGGTCGTGTCCTTGCGCAATGGCGAGCATCTGCGCCCATTTGACGTTGTCGATCTTCCAGGCGTATTTGAGATACGCTCCCAGAAGCAGCATCGCCAGAAACATGCTCGTGCAGCCGTAGAGTGTCATCGTTCCGGAAATTCGAAGCAGTTTGTCAAGCATCGCTCTTTGCGAGCCGGGATCTGGGGCCCCGACGGATCGTTAAATGTCTTCGGTTATTCGTTTGCGTTCTCCGATTTCGTCCATGAGAACGGTTTCCTTTTTGCGTTGAACCGCATCGTATTTTCCCCGCTGGTTCTCCTTGAGCTTCTCGATGATCTTGAGTTCCTTGTTGGCGGTGATCACGGCGTTACGACGTTCTTCGATAACCGCTTCGATTTGCTTCAAGTGGGCGCGAATAGCTTCGAGCTGAGAGCGAAGATACGCTTCGTACTGCCTGACGCCGAGCAAAAAATCGACTTGAACGTTACCCGATCGTTGCATGAGTCGGGCGGATTCGTTGTTGGCGTCGATTTCGTGCAATACCTCGATCCGCTTTGTTTCGACGATCCGGTGCGCATCGTAAGCCTTGGCAAGGTCCGCCTGCTTTTCTTTCAAGATATTGTCTCGGATCGCCAACAGCGGTTCCAAGCGAAATTTGAACATTATTTCTGGCCTCCGAGCATCAGCTCTTTGATACGTTGCACTGTTTCCGGCAGTAAAGCATGATCGTCGACCGACTGCTGCAAATACTGGTCGATGAGCGGCTTCATTTTGATGGCGTGGTCGATTTCCGGATTGCTGCCTGCCCGATACGCACCGATGGAAATCAGGTCTTCGTTGTCGATGTATGTTCCCAGAAGCCGCCGCATCGATCGGGCAGCCTTGAGATGCTCCGGATCACAAATATCCGGCATTAAACGACTGATGCTTTCAATGGAATCGATCGCCGGGTAATGTCCGCGGGTACTCAATTTTCGTGACAACCAAATATGTCCGTCCAGAAGGCCGCGGACGGTGTCACCAATCGGGTCATTGTGATCGTCTCCTTCGACGAGCACGGTGAAGAACGCCGTGATGCTCCCCTTGGCGGAACGTCCGGCACGTTCGACCAATTTCGGTAACATGGCAAACACGGAGGGCGGATATCCTTTTGTGGTCGGCGGTTCACCGGCGGCGAGTCCGATTTCCAGTTGCGCCATTGCGAACCGGGTGAGCGAGTCCATCATGATCAGAACGTTTTTCCCTTTGTCACGGAAATATTCGGCGATCGCCATGGCGGTCTGGGGAGCGCGAACACGCATCAAAGCCGGTTCATTGGATGTCGCGACAACGACGACGCTTTTCTTGATCCCTTCCCCTAAATCGCGTTCGATGAAATCGTTCAGTTCCCGTCCTCGTTCACCGATCAGTCCGATAACGATTACATCGGCATCTGTGTAACGTGCTATCATTCCAAGAGTTACGCTTTTTCCAACACCGGACCCGGCGAAGATCCCGAGGCGTTGCCCGTTTCCGCATGTAAACATTCCGTCGATCGCGCGAACGCCTGTCGAGAGAATCGAGTTGATTCGCGGGCGGCTGCTCGCAAGCGGCGGATCGTTATCGAACAAAATCCTGTCTTCGAGAATCGGGATCGGTTTGCCGTCGACGGGGTTTCCCTCGGCATTGAGAACGCGTCCCAAAAGATTGTCTCCGACTCGGAGCCAAGGCAATGTTTTCGTGAGGTGAATTTTATTGCCGCGCCGCACGCCGGTAATGTCGCTGTACGGATAAAGAATCGTAAGATTGTCCTTGAATCCGATCACTTCCGCGATAAGCGGTTCGCCACCCGGTCGATCGATTTTCGCAACGGAGCCGACCGGTGCCGGATATCCAGCAGCGGCAATCGTCATACCGTGTGTCTGCACGACGGTACCCACCAGCTTTGCGGGCATGATGCTCGCAATGTGATCGTCAAGTGTTTGCATAATCAAGTGGCAACGATACTGAGCTCTTGTTCGATACGGTCGAGCCGCGACTCAATTTGATTGTCGACGATCCCGAGAGAGGTTTCCAGGACGCAACCACCGGCAGTGATGCGACCGTCAGGAACGATTTCCATTCTCGTTGCGCCGGACAATTCGTCAACAAGGAGACTGATTTGCGGAGAGAGCGACTCGAAGTCCGTCGGATTCAATCGTATTTTAACGGACGTGCTTCCGGCACCGAGCTCTAACGACTCGCGCAACAGACGAAGCGGCACGTCAATCATATCCGGAAGCTGGCGACCGATAGTTCTTTCCGCGATCGACCTCGCCACATGAATTGCGCTCTGTTCCCACAATTGGAGGAACGATTGCTTCGCTGTTTCAAGTTGGACGACCATTGATTGCAATGCGGGGAACAACGTTTCAAGCTGCGTTCCCAGTTGAACTTCCGCTTCAGATCGGATTTTTTCAGCATAATCGATCGTTGCCTGAAGCTCACCGTCGGCGTATCCTTTTTTCAAGCCCTCTTCCTGCCCGAGATTGAATCCATCGTCGTAACCGCTTTTTCGTGCATTTTCTTCGGAAACCTTCAATGCAGCCTTCTGCTTGGCGGCTTCGGCTTCAAGTTCGGATTTTCGTCTCTTGAAGTTCGCTTCTTCTTCCTGGAGCTTCGCTTTAAGTGTTTCTAGTTGAGTACGAACTTTTTCCGTTTCGTTTTTCGCGTCGTTCCGACTTTTCTCGATCTCTTTCAGTGTCGTCTCCCGAAGGCGGGCTACTTCGGCGCGCGCCTCGGCGGCGATTTTCAAGGCGTCGGTCCTCACCTTCGCAAGATAATCGGACGCTTTTTCCTCGAGGTCGATGAAATTAAACGGGACTGGCCTGTAGGTGGCGACGTTTTGTTGTTGTTTTGCTTCCGACATGAATTCTGTTAGATGGGAGCGGACCGTTTATACGACGTATTCCAGGATGTCACGGCGAGCGTTTTGGACATCAACATTATTGATCGAACCAAGCCGCTTGAGATATTCTCGCATTCTTTTTTCTTCCATCGGCGTGAACCGACCGATCACCCGCTCGATGAGAGACGGGTTCGCTCCGACAAGCGAAAGGATCGCCGTCGTAGAATCCACGGAACGAAATATTTTCAACAACTGTGCATCGTCAAGTCGCACTAAATCATCAAACGAGATCTCACATGCTTGTCGTTCCAATCGAACACGAAGGATTGATTCAATTTCTGATACGGTTTCGTTGTCAAACTCATCGAGTTTCACAAGTCGTTGCCTGACATCGATTTGCAATGATTCCGAAAAAACGTCAAGGACCTTCATCGACAAAGAGCGAGGGAGATGGGCGAGCACGATCGCGATTGTTTGAGGGTGCTCCGATTCGATTTCCCGTGCGATATTATCCGGCGTTTGGGTCCGTAAAAAATCGAACGGTTTCCTGGATCGCGGTTCGAACGCTTCCGCGGGAAACCGCATCGGTTCCGGATTCGGTGTCGAAGTCTTCGGTTTCGGCGGTCCGTAAAACCCGTTTGTCGGTCTCGGAATGTGATGTTCAACCACGGTGGTCGGCTCCGTTTTCCCCGCCGCTTTGAGAAACTCGCTGGCGAGCCGTCTCGATTCCGTCTCGGAAACATATCCGATCGACATCATTTCACGTCGTACGCTTTTCGCCGTGTCGGGATCAAGGTGCGACAACAACAGGTCGACGATCTTCCAGTCCTGCCCGCTCAAAAGCAACGCCGTCTTTTTAATTCCATCCATATCAGTATTCATTGTTCGGTGTTTTGAACGTGTCCGATCCATTGTTTGACGATCGAGGCGGCCAAGTCAAGATTTTCGGACGTAATTTCTCCGGCTTCGTCGATCAATGTTTTCGAGTTTCTCTTGAATCCCGTCAGCGTTCTCGGCGGTTTGTCTTCATGCTTTTCAGCGGAAGCACCCCACGCGTCCTGCTCGCCTGCCGATCCACTTGCGACGGGTTCGACCGTTTCAGGAAGAGGACTGTTTTCGGCAAGAGTTTCCTTGACTTTAGAAGTTATCCTTTTTTCACGAAGGGCATCGAGTTCGTCGAGTGTCAATTCGGCGACGGCGTTTCGTTGCGTTTCAGCGATCCTGCGGGCAACCCTGGCCACCTCCTGTTGTTTGATCAAGGTCAAGATATTCAGTACGATTTCTTCACGCGGGGAAAAAACCTTCTTGCGTGTCGATCTCAGCTTGTCGAGGTCGTCCAGTTTCTGTTCCGCGCAGTCGACGCATCGAACGATGTCTTTCGGCGACAAACGTTTCGGGTAGATTTCGTCGTAGACGTTTTCGTGTACTCCCTCTTCCGGCGGAATTCCCAGTAATTTTCGGACGTTATCGTCTTTTTCCTTCCGTTCGTCGAGGCGTTTCTTTTCGTAGTCGATCGCTTTGTCGATCGGCATTTTTCGCTTTCGTCCACCGATTTCGTGCGATTTTTTTCCGTTCTTGTCGGCGCGGCGTCGAGTTACGGTAATCGATGGGTCGACTCGTTCGAGTGTTTCCAGGAGCCGGATGATCTCTTCGGTCGACATCCCGGCGATTTCCGAGGCGTGAACCGCGTAATCATTTGCCAATACCGGCTGTTTCGAATGGTCCGGCGGACCGCTTGGTTTTTTTTCTTTTTCAGCCACGGAATTTCGCACGTTTTTTCGTATCACTTGTTGTCGACGACGACGACGTTGCCGATCCATTGCCGTAACACGGCAGCGGCCGCGTCCGGGTTTTCCTCGACGAGTTCCGCGATTTCCTCCTGCAAGGATCGAACCGACTTGAACGATTCCAGAGTTCGCGGCGAACCGTCGTCGTTGAACCCGTCTTCTCCGTCTTCGGCTTCCTGCTGCGCTTTGGCGGCGGCTTCGGCGGCGATTTTCGCACGGGCTTCGATGACTTCCATCGGTATTTCCGGCGATTCGTAAATCACGATCGGTTCAGGCTTTGCGGGTCGCGTAATCATCCAAAGAACGCCGAGTCCGCAGAGTACAAGTCCCATCAACCCGAGCGTTTGCCAATATTCGCCGAGCCACGCCAGAACCTTTTCCTGCCAGGTCGCAACATGTTCCTCTTCTTCACGGTCCCGATATTCCGTAACATCGACGACGTCGGGGTGTTTGGGATCGCGATACGGATTCAGCAGGTTCTCGACTTGACGTTTAATATCGGAACGAATAAGCAGCGATTCGGCGTCGAGCTGTTCGTCGGTCGGGTCTTCGGTCTTTTCCCCTTTCTTGACATGTTTTTCCGCCCAGATTTTTTTGACGTAAGAACGAGGGACCTGAAGCGACGCCCAAATTTTCTGCGGAACCAGCGGTATCATCTCATAATTGAGTTCTTCGCCTTGCAAGGCGTTCGACTTTTCTTCCTCATGGGTTCTTTCCGTCGTTTTCGCCATGTTCGCTTCGAAATTCTGCGGATCAATCAACGGCCGGTTCATTTGAGCGATATGTCCCGGCCTGCCGCCACGATCCGCTTCCTGCCGCAAATAATCGGTCCCGCGAATATGATCGTGAATCACCGTCGGTTTTCCGTGTTGCACGCCAAAGACGCGCTCGTTGATCCGCTGGCTCAGAACGATGCTCGTTCTAACCTGCAACCCGCGAATGGTCGGCAAGAGGTCGTAAATCGTTTCGTTCCAAAGATCCTGGTATTCTTTTTGCGCACGCATATACGACGCCTGTCCGCCGGACGTGTCTTGTCCCAACCCGTTGTATGCCTTGGCGTTTTCCGCGTCGGTGATCTTGATCTCTTTCATGTCGGTGATCGCGAATGCCGCCGAAACGATATTTGCAATCGACCCGATCGTCGCCGAGCTGAGCGGCTTGTTCACCCTTGATTTTACCGTTACGGAAACAGACGGGATCGTTTTGTATTGAATCGTTTTGCGGTCCAGTTCCTTGCGGCGGTTCGGAATGACTTGAGCGCTCGTGATTTCCGGGAGCATCATGATGGCGTTGGCGGCATCCAGGGCGGTCGCCTGGACCATCTTTTCGTCCATCATTTTGCCGCTTTCCCACGGCCCGAAATTCTCGGCGGTCTGTTTTCCGGCCATCCCCCGTTGAGTCATGACGCTTGCCGACCCCAGCACTTGCGTATATTTCGCAACGGATTTCGTCGGGACCCGCAATCGATGTCCGATCCATTCATGAGCCGACAGACTTTCCCGGCCGAAAGCGTTTTCCGCGGCACTCTGTTCGTTCTGAGTAAACTCCAACCCGTTGTACAAATAAGTGTACTTCGACGACGCGCTCCCCTCCGAACGGATACTTCCGACGAACAGGTATCCCAGACTCACCACAAGCACCGCGACCAGAAGCGACGCAATGATCCGGTTCCCCGGAGTCATGCTGAGAAAAAGATCGCGGACCTGTCCGTAAAGTTGTTTCAAATAATCCATGAGAGCCGTTGATAGTGGAGAGTGGATAGTGGAGGGCGGATAGCAAAAGAAGGAATAGGCAACGCGTGCGTCTTCACTCCCCACTATCAACGATCATCTATCAACTACACCCGTATTCCTTGAATTTCCTGGTAGGCGGAGACGAGTTTGTTACGAATTTGCATCATCATCTTGAACGCGATGTCCGCTTTTTGCACGGCGGTGAGCACTTCGGCGGTTCCGATTTCGCCGCCGGTCATCAACTTTTCGACGGCCTGGTCGGCCCGTTGTTGTAACATATTCACTTCGCCGATCGAACCGACCAGCAAGTCTTTGAACGGCACCCCCTTCATCTGGTCGCCGCGCAACGGAGCCCCTTCCGACATGATGCCGCCGAGTTGGCCCATCCCCTGCCGCTTTTCCAGTTGGCCGATCCGTTCGAAGCCGCCGTAAAGATAACTGATTCCGTCCATAGGGGGATCGGGACCACAGGTCCCGGCTCGTTACTGTCGTTTATGTAATGATTCGTAATGTTTGGTTCATCATCGATTTGGTGACTTCGATCGCGCCGAGGTTCGCTTCGTAACTGCGGCCCGATTCGACGGCGTCGGTGAACTCCGTCACGAGATTGATCCGCGGCAGGTTGATGAACCCCTGTTCGTCGCAGTCGGGATGCCCCGGAACGTATTTTCGG
>JAVBPI010000179.1:0-24318 GCA_031549705.1 Thermoguttaceae bacterium | reverse complement strand
ATGCATCGCAGCACATTCGATCGAGCATTGGTTGCCGCCGATGATTCGCCGTCCGAATTCGGCGAAAAACCCGAAAACAAGGCGAATCTTGAAGAAAACACCGAGACCTTGCTTGTCGATGCGTTTTCGACACCACGCTCGGAGCTGTTGTACGCCTACCATCAATCGCCGCAGTACCGAAGGCAATTGGAAACGCCGTACCGTCGGCCGGGAATCGGCGTCGTCTCCCAGAAAAACGAGATCGACGTCGCACCACCGCTTCAGGACGTTTGGGCGACGATGTCGCCGGCAAGGCCCGTTTCCTGGCCGGAATCGCTTGTTGCCGACAGGGGAGAGCGGAAAATCGCCGATCAGCATCGGACCGATTTCGAATCGCCGAATATTGCGGACGATTACATCGGCGACAAATCGAGCTCCCCGAAATCCGCCAACGGCTCGAAAACGGACGATTTCCTCTCAGAGGAATTGAAACAGATCTCGCTGGAACGCATCCCCTCCCAGCCGACGACCAAATTGATGCGACTCCTTCAGCATCCGGACGCCCTGTATGTCGCGGCGGCTCGCAAAACGCTGGTCGGAAGGGATGGATTCCAGGAACCGCATCTCAAACTGGCGTTTCGGCTTTATCATCCTGTCGCAGTGGTCCGTGCGGAAGTCATCGGTCTCCTTTCGGAAATCAAGGGGGTGCAGGCAAGCGTTTGGCTCGCCGAACTGATGAGCGATCCGAACGCCGAGATACGCTATCAAGCCGCAACGGTCATTGCCGCTTCGACGGATCCGGCAACGATTCGAATTCTGACCGAAAAGGGAAAACGGGACACCGACCAACGAATCGTCGATCTTTCCAATCGCGTTCTCGACAGACGTTCCGGAACGTCCGCCAATCCCGCTTCCCGCTGAGCCCGCTTGTCGGTGGTGCGGATTTTGGCATGAGCCAACCTCTTTCTCAACGAGACCATTCGGTGTACAATGATGGTTTGTACCGAATCACTCGACCCCTTTTGCTCATGTCCGACGCGGCAGTCAAACAGACCGTACTCTCCACCGAGGCGGCGCTGAAATCGTCTTCAAACAACAATCCTCCCCCTCTCGAACCGTCGGAGTACGAACGGGTTCAGACGATCGACCTGAAGAACCCGATTTGGGCCGGTTTTCTCTCTTGGTTGATTCCCGGTTGGGGACATCTCTACCAAGGCCGAACCGCCAAAGGAATTCTTTTCTTCCTCTGCGTCGTGCCGACATTCATTCTCGGCGCTTACTTCGGAAGCGGCTCGGAGACCGGAATCGCCCGGAACGTCTATTATTCGTGGAGATCGCAAAATTGGCGTTTGGAGTTCATTCCGCAGGCGTGTCTCGGCATGGCGGCAATCCCCGCCGGTCTCCAGGCGATGCGTGTCAACGCCGGGAATCCGCCGCTGTTCGGCAGTTTCATGGCGCCGCCGCAACTCGATCCGATGGACCGCCTCGGCGTGCCGCCGACCCAAACCGAGATCGTCACGAAACTTTCGTTTTACTACGATTTCGGAACAATCCTGACGATGATCGCCGGACTGATGAACCTCCTCGTGATCTTCGACGCCATCGACGGCCCCGTCGTTTATCGGGAAAAAACGGAAGAGGAGAACGAAAAAGAAGAACCCCCCGTTTAGCCGAAAAAACAAAAGCCGGAAGGGAGGCGTACTCGCCGTACTGACGGAGCGCAACATTAACCGTTATCCAACGGAGATTTATCATGATTCGTTCGTTTTTCGTTGCCGTGTTTCTGTGCGTTGCCGTCAACGCGTTCGCTCTTGTTTCCATTCACACGGTCGAGTCGCCGAACAAGGAGTTCAAGCTCGACATCGGAATCGGCCCCATCGACCAGACGTCGGGACGGGTTTTCTACAAAGGAAAGAAAATCGTCGAGCTGCACAATCTCGGATTCCAACCGGAAAAAGGGGACGCGATTCCCTCGCCGCTGATTTCGAAAGCATTTCGCGACAAGAATATGAGCCGGGATGAGGACAGAGCAATTTTCAATCGGATTGGAAAGGGCGGAATTCTCACCGAACGGGGCAAGGAAGTTCGCAAAACGTGGACGACACCGTTCGGCGAGCGGGAGACGATTCCGGAAAACTACACCGAAGCGACCGTCGATTATCCCGACGTGATGAAAATCATCTTCCGAGTTTACGACGAAGGGGTTGCGTTCTGTTATGAATTCACGACGAAGGAAAATGAACCGATCAAACTCAAGCGGGAGTTCACGGAGTTTGCGTTCGACGGCGATTATCCCTGCTGGGCCGTCTACTCCGCGCAGGGGATTTACGAACAGGTTCCGCTCAGCAAGGTGAAAAAGGGGTGCGAACGACCGCTGCTCATCGAAATTCCCGATGGCCACGCGAGTTCCATTGGGGAAGCCCGACTTGTCGACTTTGCCCGAATGAAATTCGAACCGGGAGCCGACAAGCCGACCAATTTGGCCGCTTCGTGGGAAGGCGACGTCGTGATCGAAGGAACCGGCAAGCCGTACCGTTCGCCATGGCGTTTCGTGATGGCCGCCGACCATCCCGGCAAATTGGTCGAACACAATTACATGCTCAAAAATCTCTCCGATCCATGCGCGATCGCCGACACGAAATGGATCAAGCCCGGTAAAGTGATTCGTGAAGTGACGCTGACGACTGAAGGAGGGAAGGCTTGCGTCGACTTTGCACTGGACCGGAATTTGCAGTACATCGAGTACGACGCCGGTTGGTACGGACACGAATACGACGACAAATCGGACGCAACCGAGGTGAACGTCGATCCGAAACGAAATCCGAAGCCGAACCCGCTCGACCTCCCCGCCGTGTTGGAATATGCCAAGTCGAAAAACGTCGGCGTGCTGCTGTACGTAAACCGCCGGGCCCTGGAAAAACAACTCGACGAACTGCTCCCGCTGTACAAAAAATGGGGTGTTTCCGGAATCAAATACGGTTTCGTCAACGTCGGTTCACAAAAATGGACGACGTGGTTGCACGACGCGATCGAAAAAACGGCGAAGTACGAACTCGTCGTCGACGTGCACGACGAATACCGCGTGACCGGTTGGGAGCGGACCTATCCGAACCTGCTGACGGTCGAAGGAATCGGCGGCAACGAAATCCGCCCGACAACGCAGCACAACTGCACGCTCGTCCTGACCCGAACGCTTTGCGGAGCCGGCGATTACACCCATTGCTGGTATAAGACCGATACCTACAAAGGAACGCGGACCCACCAACTCGCAACGGTCGTCGTGTTTTTCTCGCCGCTCCAATTTCAATATTGGTACGACAGACCGTCCGATTACAAAGCGGAGCCGGAGCTCGATTTCTGGAAGACGATCCCGACCGTCTGGAGCGAGACCCGCGTGCTGAACGGTGAAGTCGGCAAGTACGCGACGTTCGCCCGCCGGACCGGCTCGGAATGGTATATCGGTACGATTTCCTCCGGCGACAAACGGTCTTTCAAACTGCCGCTCGACTTCCTTGAAAAAGGGAAGAAATATGAAGCGACGATCTACAGCGACGACGCCTCGAACAAAATGAAAGCCGTAATCGGCACGAAAATGGTCGATGCCGGGACGGTGCTCGACGTCGAACTTGCGCCGGACGGCGGCTTTGCGGCGAGAATCGTTCCTCGCTGATTATAACGCACGTGATCGAACAACCGCAACCCATGCCGGATTCCCTTTCGTTCAACGATTTCGCCAAAGCTCCGTTGCCCGAACTTTTACGGGAAGCGTGTCGTGTAAGGGTCGAGAATTTCGGTAACAGAATCGCATTCTGTGCGATCGTCAACGCCAAGAGCGGACGTTGCGGTATGGACTGCCGTTTTTGTGCGCAAAGCGTTCACAACGACACGAAAATCGAAGCGTATCCGCTGCTCGACGCCGACCGGCTCGTTTCCGAAACGGAAAAACAATGGGCACGCGGTATCCACCGTATCGGCTGGGTTTCCAGCGGATGTTCGGCCGACGCCGCCGACCTTTCGGCAATCACCGTCGCCGCTTCACGCTGTCGCGGTGGACGGCTTTGTGCTTCGCTCGGCCAGCTCGACATGGATTCGCTTCATCATCTCAAGGAGTCGGGTGTTTCACGATACCACCACAACCTCGAAACCTCGGAGTCGTTTTACCCGAAGGTTTGCGGAACGCAACGGTGGAGCGACCGTTTGGCGACCGTTCTTCGCGCTCAAAGCGTCGGACTTGAAACCTGCTGCGGCGGATTGTTCGGGATGGGCGAATCCTGGGCAGACCGATACGAACTTGCATCGGTGTTGCGAAAAATCGGCGTCGATTCCGTTCCGATCAATTTTTTGAACGCTATTCCAGGAACGCCGTTCGCCGACCTCCCGAATCTCTCCGTCGAAGAGGCGTTGCGGATCATTTCGATGTTTCGCATTTTGTTACCGAAAGCGACAATCCGGCTTTGCGGCGGTCGGCCGACGACGTTCGGTTCGCGGCAAGCGGAGATTTTGCGGTCCGGCATCAACGCGATCATGACGGGGGACTATCTTACCACCGGCGGCATTTCGCCCGAAAACGATCGCCGGATGATCGAGCAACACGGTTTCCAAGCGGCAAGTGAAGAGGAGCCGGGGCTCGTGACTTGAATATTGTCCGCTTATTGCCCGACGTAAAGCGGGTCTTGACCGACACGGTAAGTGCAGTCCGGTTCCGCTTCGAGATAATCGCCGGTAACGGCATAGGCCCTTGCCCGGGAACCGCCGCAAACGTAACGGTATTCGCAACGGCCGCAAATCCCCTTGTAATTGTCCGGATTTTGCAACGCATTGAACACCGGGTGCTTTTGGTAAACGTCGACCACGGAATCATGCGGAAATCGTCCGCAAACCAGCGGCAGGAATCCCGCCGGACAGATTTCCCCCCGATGAGACACGAACATGATTCCCCGGCCGTCCGTAACACCTAGCGGTGCCCGATGTTGCGTTCGTGAATATGTTGCCGGATCTTTCATCTCCCCTTTGGCGAATCGGAACGGACGCGGAACGTCGAGCGGGTTTCCTCCTTGTCGTAACACGAATCGACGGTAGTGGGGCGCTTCGGTCGTCTTCACGGCGAACGGTTTTTCCTGGGCGTATTTCCAAAGTTTCGCGAAAACCGTTTCGTATTCTTCCGGCTTGATCCGCTCCTCTTCAAGACCGCGACCGACCGGAATGAGGAAAAAGACCGACCACATCATCACGCCGCCGCCCCCTCCGAGGAGTTCCGCGATATCGTCCAAAAATTCGACGTTACGTCGGGTGATCGACGTGTTGACTTGGACGGGAACCTGCAATCGTTTGGCGTTTTCGAGCATCTCAAGCGTTTTGCGGAACGAACCGTCGAAGCCGCGAAACGCATCGTGCACCGCCGCCGTCGGACCGTCGAGGCTGATTCCGAACGCTTGAACGCCGGCCTCCTTCGCCAATTGAAACGCCTCAAACGTCGCCAGCGGCGTCGCCGACGGCGTCAACGCAACGGAAAGTTCCCGGCTCACGGCATGTCGGATCAATTCGAACAAGTCGGGCCGCTTCAACGGATCGCCGCCGGTGAATACGATGTTCGGTTTTCGGGGAAACGATGCGACCTGATCGATCAAGCGGAGCGACTGCTCGGTTCGAAGCTCGTCATCCGCCGCGTTTTCCTGCGCCGATGCCCGGCAGTGCTTGCAGACGAGATCGCACGCTTGCGTCGTTTCGTAATAAAACATCAACGGGCTGACGCCGAAATCGTTACGCGAATAGGGTGTGTGTTGCATGAAAATTTGTTTCTACTTCCCTCGAACTTCGTGGATGAATTTCGGGTTCGGCGGTATGCTCCCATCGGGAACGTTCGCTTCACAGTATTCTTTCAGGAAGATGTATTTCGCTCTTTTGTTCGTGGAATCCATGTCGGGAAACGAGTCCCCTTTTTGCAGGATCGGCTGCCGCTCCGGGATTCCGCCGAACGAATAGGTTCCGGCGACCTGGCACGGAAACCAAAATCCCGGCGCGGTTTTTTGAACGGTTTTGCCCCCTTTGTTTTCCGAATCCTTCGGTTCGAGATAGAATTCGGCGTAACAGTGCTCGGGAACACGGACAAGTCTTGCAGGTATCTTTCCGGCGCGACATATTGCCACGAAAAGGCAGCACATATCCTTGCAATCCGCTTTCCATTGGCCTTCGGGCTGGGAAATCAAGGCCAGCGCCCCCTTCGCTTCTTTCGCTTTGACGGTTTCGTCGTAATTCACGTTGCGCTGCACGAACGTGTAAATCGCTTCGACTTTTTCCCAGTCGGTCGGCTTGTCCTTCGTGATTTCGTGGAACATTTTCACGAACTGCGTGTTTCCACTCTCGATGCACGTCGTTGACTTGACGTATTGCTCGACATCACGGTGGAGCCGTTTCGGAATCACGAAAGCGTCCGGATTGCCCGGCGGGAGCAGTTCGAAATTCTCGATTTCGACTTCGACGACGACTTCAAGTTTGCGTTTCGGCTGCATTTTAGAAACTCGAAAACTCATTTCCTTGCAACCATTGTTGACGACCCGGTAATTGAGATTACCCGTGATCGGTCCTTCACGTTTGACTTCTTCCAGCCGGATGATTTTCTGTTCCGGCCATTCCATCGGAAGCGGCAGCGCGATGTAGACGTCTTCCGCCAAGGTTCCGGCGGCGATGATCACGCCCGCCCGCCATATTTGCCTCTGCGACGCTCCGAGCTTCGGACCGGCAGCACCGGTTTTCGCTTCGACTTTTTCGCCATCTTTCGATTCGAATTGGAATTGGGCGTTCGCTGTCGCCACAAACAGGGCAAAGCAGGCAACCAAGGCAAAAGCGTATTTCATGGAACGGCTCCCTTCACAAAAAAGCACCGGAACCGTCGGCTGCCGGAACCGTCGCTTCCCAAGTTAAACGGTCGATATCAGTATATATCGTATATCGGTCGAAATCTACCGATTCTGGCGTTCATTTTCGGCGGTCTCAATGGCTTTCGACGTTTCAGTCCGTGTTTCGACGCAGCGAACGGAGATTCGTTTCGCCGTTTTCGCCGATTCGTCGACGTCGCCGAGCTTCGACTGCAAAATTGCGATTCTGGAGAACTGCGACGACCTCCCCGCGCTTCGGGAGACTTCCCCAAATCGTTGGTTCATCAACGGAACAAGTTGCGGCACGATTCGGGCGGCGTCCGCTTTGCGGTTTGCTTCGAGGTAATTCTCGGTGAGGGTGATCCGAACCGGAATGAATTGTTCCGGCTTTTTGATGCTGTCAATCGTTTTCTCGGCGTCGTCGAGCCGCTTTTGTTCGATCTGGATGAACGCGATGTTCGAAAAAACGTCGTCCCGATTTGAAAGTTTCTCGGCTCGCCGCAAAGCGTCCTCGAAGCGACCCGCCTTGGCTTCGACAACCGCCAGGGACCTTGCAGCGAAACTCCGATAATCTCTCGATTTGATCGACTTCAAGGTCTTTTCGGCATCGTCGAGTTTTCCGGCCTGACATTGGTTGTAAACGACCGAATTCGTCAAATCGTCGGGATTTCTGACGTGAATGTTTTTCGGGAGTTTGATTTTTCGTAACTGCGCTATGGTCGCCAACGCAGCATCGAAACGACCGGCATGAATCTGCATGTCGGCAAGATTGGCAAGAGCTTTGTATCCAGCAACGGGATCCGAAACGTTGCTCGCCGCCTTTTCGAACATCGGAAGGAATTTTGCGCGGTCGGCAATGTTGGGAATTTCCGGAACGGTATACATGAGATTCAGGAACATCAACGAACGGTCGCCGATGTTCGGCGCTTCGGCAATCAACTCATCGACTTGGCCGCGTTTTGCCCGAAACTGAAGGATAACCCGATACGCGGTTGTTTTGTCCTCACCTTTCGGAAGTGTTTTGACGAGTTTCCAAGCTTCGGCGTCGTTTCCTTTTTCGGCTTCGAGAATTGCCGTCTCGGCGACGATGATCTGCCGCAAATTTTCGTTGCCGTCGAACTTCGTCGCGATCTCCTTAAGAAACCGCTCTCTCCGGTCCGGTTCCTTTACCTTGCGGAGGGTTCCGAGAATTCTCCGTAGATAATACATGCTGTTCCTCTTGTCGATTTCGTCCAGCTTGTCGACAGATTTTCGCAACAGATTCAACGCTTGTTCGGACTGTTCCTTGCCAATCTCTTTTGCAGCGAAATTCGTCAACAAGATGATTCCGGAATGTTCGCCGTCGCCGTCTTTGAACGTGTCGAGTATCTCCAAGGCAACGTCGATCCGTCCGGCGTCGAAAAGCGATTCGACGTACTGCCCCATGTAATTCCGCGCCGACTTTCCGGAACAACGTTCGATCGTTTTCGCGGCGAGGTCGACTTGTCCGGCGTGGAGCTGAGCAACCGCAATACCACGCAACGTGTCGTTCCGAAGATACTCGGATTCGATTTGCTCGATCAAGGGATCAAGACCGTCGAACTGTCCGCCGGACGCCTTGGAAACGATGATGTTCGAGAGGGAAAGGCTTCGTTGAAATGATGCATCGGGCAATTCCGCGAAAGTTAACGCCAAGGCTTCGTCGTACCGCTCTGCACTGGCAAGATCGTCGACGATGAATCCGAAAGCCCGTTCTCTCCATTCGGGGGCGTGAATTCTTTTCGCACGGGAAATCGCCGTGTCGAAATCTTCCGCCGCAACCGGTTTCTGCACCCATTGGAGATTGCGGCTTCCCCATGTATCTTCAAAGTAGTTCCACAGCACAAGGCCGACTCCGACGCCAAGCATGAACAAGATAATGAGCGGCGGAAGCACGTATTCGTAGAAACGACCGAGTGGTTTCGGCTCCGGAACGCCTTCCCGCGTGTAAAGGGTGTCGACGTCCGGCTCGTCGTCGCGATCAGCCAAAAAGAGCGGCAGGCTTTCCAGCGGCTTGAATTCGGAGAACTCGTTTCTCGGCGGCCAATAGACGATTTCATCGAGATAATCGGGCGGAAGTTCGCGCGGCGGCACGGACCAACCCCGTTCGATTTGATCACGGACCGTTTTGTTAACGCACAAAAAAGGTCGAACGAACCACCAGTACGGCCAGCGGTGCGGCCAGAGCGGCAAGCTGCGAACATAGCGGCAAACCGTGCCGTTGCCGGTGTTTAGTGCAACCTCGGCGGCGAGCGGTTGCGGCTCGGAAAACGGATCGGCTTTCCGAATGTTCCCCCACGGTCGTTCCGGCATGAACGGTGTCAAGCAGGCTCCCTGTTCGGTCAAATACCGTACCGTTTCGAGATGTTGCGTCCAGAGATCGTCAAGTTTGTGTTTGGGGAGAATCTGAACGTAACACCACGGCGGAAACGGCGTCATCGCTCCGAAACGAATGTTGTTCGTGTCGACCGAAAGATGGTGTTCGAAATCGGTTCCGAAGTCGTAAAGCCCGGCGTTGCCGAAGAAATACTGGGCCAAAAACGAACAGCGTTCCGGGTTCTCCCAAACACCGATCACGATACCGCCGTAACGGAACAAACCGACGTAATGGAAATCGTGCCCCTTCGCCCAAGCATCGGATTCGAGAAAGATGCGGTGCATCTTTCCCGTGACGGTTAGTTTCGGAACCCTTGTGAGCCGACTGCGGCTCAGCACCCAAAACTGGATTCCGTTGAGCAACGAGAAAAAGAGGTAAATTCCGACGATCACCGCCGGGATAACCAACAACGGCGCAAGATTTCCCATAACGAAACCCTTATTAACGAGCCTGGGATCTACGGTCCGGAGTGTTTTTCGTTCCCCTCTCCCCCCGGGAGAGGGTTAGGGTGAGGGGCTCTGTGGTTGGAATTTTGGAAAAAGTCCAAGAAAGCCAAAGCTCGTCTTCTCATTTACCTTCTGCATTCAATCTAAATCAACGCCGAACACCCCTCACCCTAGCCCTCTCCCGAGGAAGAGGGGAGGTGAAAACAGCGCTGACACAGCTTCAATCTGGATTAAATTTCGATCCAACGCTGTTCCTTGGCGCTCTGGAGAATCGCGTCGCAAACCTTTTGGGTACGTGTTGCCGTTCGCATGTCGGGTTCGAATTTCGGACCGCCGTCGAGGCTGAACAGGAAGTCCGCCAAACCGTTGATGAACGTGTGTTCGTAACCGATCGTCGTGCCGGGAACCCAGTAATTCTTCATGTACGGGTGTTCACCGTTGGTGACCAAAATCTTCTGCCAGCCGGTGAGGTGGTCTTCGATCTTCTTGCCGCTGTCCGGATCGGCATAGCGGAAGAATTCGAGATATTCCGGATCTTCGAGATTGAAATAGACGGCTCCCTTTTCGCCGTTGATTTCCATGGTGCTGAAATTTTTGCGGCCCCGGGCGTATCGGGTCGATTCAAAGGTTCCAATGGAACCGTTCTTGAACACGGCGAGGAACATGCATGCGTCATCGATCGTGATCTTTTCCATCTCGCCGGTATCGGTGTTCTTGCGTTCCTTGATGAAAATTTCGGTGTAGGCACAGACTTTCGCAATCGGGCCGTTGATCCATTCCGCCGTATCGATGGAGTGAGCAAGCAAGTCGCCGGTCACGCCGCTTCCGGCAACTTTCGCCGAGAGCCGCCAAAGAGCGGTTCCGCCGGACGGAACATTTTGGCTGATCGTGTAATCCTGATTGTACGTTGCCCGATAATGGAACGCCTTGCCGACACGTCCTTCGTCGACGATCTGCTTGAAGAGCGAAATCGCCGGGACGCGGCGGTAGTTGAACGAAACCATGTTCTTAACGCCGGCTTTTTCGACGGCGGCAGTCATTTCTTCCGCTTCGGCGAGGTTCATGGCGAGCGGCTTCTCGCAGCAGATCATCTTCCCGGCCTTCGCGGCGGCAATCACCATGTCCTTGTGGAGGAAGTTCGGAGCGACGACGTCGACGATGTCGATGTCCTTGCGGTCGATCAACTTCTGCCAATCGGTTTCAATGGACTCGTATTCCCACATGCTCTGGAATTTTTTCAGGGCGTCCATTTCCTCCTGTCGTCCGTAGCACGCTTTGAGAACCGGTTGGTAAGGCGTATCGAAAAAGTGATTGACTTGGCAATAAGCGTTCGAATGGGTCCGTCCCATGAATCCGCAACCGAGCATTCCAACGTTCAGCGTTTTCTTGGCCATGATGACAAAAGGGGAAAGAGTTTGGAAATTGAAAAACCATTTCCCCAAGAATACCATAGTCGGCAGCGCGATTCAATCGGGCCGATCAAGGTGAGCAACCCGAAATCGGGAGGCGATCACACCATCATCGCATACCATGTTACCGAATTATGGGAGCGTCAAGAAAACGAGACGTCCCGGCGACGGCACATCCGATGCCGTGTCGGGACGTTCGCAAGAGAGAGAAACCAATGCTTCGATTAAATGATCCCGCCGTGCGTTCGGTACGGAGTCATGTGATTCGGTTGGTCGAGCAACCACCAGCGCTCCCATTCGTCGTGAATCAGACGAAGGTTTTCCGAGTTATAGAGCAACTGTTGATTGCGGCGTGTCGTGTCGCCGGAATAAAGCGGAATCAAGCAACCAGTCGAACTCAACAGGATAAATCCTAAAAGAACGGTCAACAACAACTTTTGGAACATGGTTCTCCTCCGTGAGCTCAACGGCAACGAAAAGCCGCCATAAATCATCCGAATGCCGTTCGACCGAACGGAATTCGTGAAAACTACTACCTCTCACAGAGTTTATCGGAAGAGAATCGCTCCAACTGAAGAAAACTTCCGATTCGGCAGGAATATTTTATTCGTTAAAACGGGAAAATGCGGCAAATAGGGAGCATGCCCAATCGCGTTCAACACAAGAATGTCGAGATTATGCTTTCGGCTTCTCTTTTTTCGGCTTTTTCTTATTGGCGAGTTCGGCGACTTTTTCTTCCATGACCTTGCCCGGCTTGAAAGTCACGACGTATTTTTCCTTGACGGCGACGACTTCACCGGTTTTCGGATTGCGGGCTTTCCGGGGCGCGCGACGTTTGACTTCAAAAACGCCGAAATTACGCAATTCGATCCGTTTTTCAGCGACAAGGGTTTCGATGATCGCGTCAAATGTTTTTTGAACGATCTCCTTGGTACTCTGTTGCGTCAAGTCGAGCTTTTCAGAGATGGAACGAACGATCTCTTTCTTTGTCATGAAACCACCCAAGGTCGATTAAAGGTTGACCGAACACAAAATTCGGGAAACGACCATCCGCGGTGTTGGAAAAAGAAAAAAAGAGGCGCCGCCCGGATTCGAACCGGGATATAACGGATTTGCAATCCGCTGCCTTAGCCGTTTGGCTACAGCGCCTTGGGAACAAGTCGTTGGAACGACTTTTCAGATGGGAAGCGTGTCTTCCTTGACCTATGTTATCGGACAAAGCGATGCACGTATTGAGACAATCTGAAAAGATGTTCGACGAGTTCTCAAAAAACCTGAAAATGGCTCCAACATGACGGAAGGATCATCAATCCCACGCTCAAGTTACGGCAATTTATCAAAGAAAGTGAAACATTTCAAGCCCCACGCTGAAAAACTTTATTGATTTTTCCGTTTCGGGCCGATATATCGAATGTAGTATTGTTTTTTCCGATTGGAGTGGTTATCGGCAGGTCTCCCAAGACGCAACGACGCGGGAGATCGTGAAATGCACGGAGGTAATATGAGGTTTCGTTGGATTTTATTCGCTTTGCTGGTCTGTGTCCTGACATATTGGCAAGGAAGGGCGATTGCGCAAGACGCGGAAACCACGCTCACCGCTGAAGTGTTGGCGAAGACGCTTTACGCCGTCACACCAAGCGAGGTTCAGTATTGCGAAGACATCATCAACGCAAGAAATGCCGGAATCCTGCCGAACAAAATTCTCTTTGCCGCTTATAAATACGCCATGAAAAAAGAGAAAGACCGGCGTATGGTTTATTTCGAGATCGTCATCGCCGATCTGTGCAAGAAACAAGGAATCGTCCTTTCCTTGAGCTCAAACGCGTCGACACGGGCTTCAGGAAAGAGCGGCACTCCGTTTACATCCGGTACGGGTTCGTCGCCGCTAAGTTTCTTCAAACCGTCTTTTTCGCTGCCGAAACCGAAATTCAACTTGTTTTGAGTGTCGAACGTATCCGATTAAAGCCGCCTTCAAAAACAACCGAAATCAAATACGGGACCATGATTCCCCCAAAAACGCCCGGTTTCCCTGCCGATGTCAAACATTTTTTACGATTCCGAATGCTCACAATAGACAGCATTATAGTGAACATTAATCTCGCCTCAAAAGGGGAAGTGTCGTGTCTCGGTTGACGATCATTATTCCTCTGTTGCGTAACACTCCGATGGAAGCGTTCGAAGAAACGCTTGCGTCCGTGTTGACGTTTCAACCCGACGGCGCGGAAATTCTGATCGCCAACGAAATTCCCTACCATGATCCTTGGAATGTTCAGCGTGAGGGAGTTCGGCTGGTCTCCGAAACCCGATACGGCAGTTTTGCCGGCCTGCTCAATACCGCAATTGCTTCAACGCAAAATCCGATCATTCACATTCTCTATCCGGGAACGGATGTTTGTGCGGATTGGTCTCGGACCTCCTTGGAACTTTTCGACGACCCTTCGATGGCGATTGTCGTCCCCACCGTTTTCGACCGCCTGAAGTCGAAGCGAATCTTTGCCATGGGAGTGATGTTCGGAAGCGGCGGCACCCTTCGAACCATTCGGCGTTCGCAATCGATGCAGATTCGGCATGGAATCGTCGCCCCACATCTTTCGGCGGCGTATTTTCGAAAATCCGCGCTGGAACAGATCGGCGGATTTCGAGACTCATTGATGCCGCAAATCGCTTATGTTGACGCCACGCTCTTCCTTCATGAAACCGGCTGGAAGTCGGTCGTCGATCTTCAAGGAAAGATTACCGTTCGACCGAACATTCTCCCCTCTCCGTCTCCCTATGAGTGGGCGAAACAATTAGAGCTGCTCTATTTTCGATGGATGGGACGCCAAACTTCTTTGGGAGCCGTCGGATCCCACTGGGGAGCCATTGCGGTCGATTTTTGGCGGCATTTTCCCCGCCTCAAAGCCTTTCAGTTGCTCTTGGGACGAGTGGTCGGTCTGGCGAGCATCAACGAACGGAGAAAATTGGAGCGACAACTGCAAACGGTCAACGTCGACGAAACCGCGACGGAAATCCATTGCCTGAAACCGAAATTGCGTGTCAAGGTTGCTTGAGTTCGGCACAACAGGATTACAAAGTCGGTTTGGGGGCAGCCGCCCAAGCAAATTTTGTGAGTTGCCCGTTGAGCCGGAACATTGAAGGTGCCCGTGCTGAGTCAGGGTAAACGACAAGTTTTGCAGTGGCGTGGTACTACCATTCGGACGTTGCAATCCTCGTGGAACTCAGCGAGGTTGGCGAACAAAACCGCGACCGTAGAATCTGGCACCAAGCTCCCCTTTTTCGTTCGTGATCGGAATTTCATAGGAGACAAGCGATTTCGACCGGGTCAGCAGTTTCGCCTCGGCATAGAGCATCCCGCTCTGCACCGGTTTCACATACGAGATGTTGATCTCAATCGCAACGACGGTTTCCGTCTCGTTGTTCGACGCCACGGCAAAGGCGAAATCCGCAAGGGTGAAATAAACGCCCCCTTGGACGATTCCGACGGCATTGTAATGCCGTTCTTCGATCTTCAACATGGTTTTCGAATAGTTGGGAGCAGCGGCGACAATCTCGATGCCGACGACTTGCATGGCAAAGCGGTCCGCTTCGAATCTCTTCAGGTGCTCTTCCAAGGAAAAAGATGTATCGCTCAAAATGAAATGGTCCGATAAAAGATGATGGGGAATTGGATTTTTCCGGAAATTCGAGTAAAATAAAGGTGACGGGCCGTCGTCATTTCTCCCTTCGGTCGAAATGACGGAAACGTCGCAAAACTCCGGGGGACAGACGATGAGCGTAACCCATCCGACAAACGAACGCGGAAATGTGGTCGACGACCGACTGGAACAAACACGACGGCTCGTCCGCAACGTCGATTTGATGATCGCCTTGCTGACATTGGCAACGGTGGTGTTCGCCCTGCTTTTCGTCGCTGTTCTTGCGGACCACTGGGGATTCAAGGACGGCTTGCCGATCTGGTTGCGCATCGGATTCTTCGGCGGCGCGATCTTGGGAATCGGCTGGTACGCCTACCGCCGGATTCTACCCCTTTTCCTGAATTCGATCAATCCGGTCTACGCCGCGCAGGTCTTGGAGCAGAGTTCGCCGTCGTTGAAAAATACGCTGATCAACTGGATTCTGCTCCGCCGTGAACGGACAGAACGGGGAGTCGACACGAAAAATCAACTCGCCGACCGAATGTTCGACGGCGTGGCGCAATCGGCGGCAAGCACCCTCTCACGGCTTCCCGCTGATCGGGCGATCGATTGGGGACATGTTCAGCGTTGGGTGTTTGCATTTGCGGCTATTTTTCTGATTCTGTTCGTCTACGCCATCTTCTCGCCGAAGAGTTTGATGACGTCCATTGCGAGGCTCATGCTGCCGCTCAACCGGATCGACGCTCCACAGGCGGTTCAGTTTTTGAATGTCCAGCCCGGCGACATCACGGTGCAACAAGGGGATCGGCTCAACATTTCGTCGGAAGTTGTCGGACCGAGCCGCGAACAGGTTTACGTCTACTTCAACACCGACGACGGTCGGGCCGTTCGACAAGCGGTTCCCATGTCGCTTCCCGAAGGAGCAACCCGATTCGAAGCCCCCTTTCCTCCCGGCAAACAAGGGTTCGTCTGCGGCGTCGATTATTGGATCCAGCAAGGGGAAAGCCGCTCGCCGAATTATCGGATCATCGTTCGTCCGACGGCGGCGCTCGAAGTCGTTTCGTTGACGTATCACTATCCGGCGTACACCGGCAAGCCGGACGAAACCGTTGAAGACACCGGCGATATCAAGGCGGTCGACGGAACCGAAGTCAAATTGGTCGCCCGTTCCACCGTTCCGTTGGATCGGGCCGTGATCGTTTTCGACAACGACCCGAAACAAACGCTTCGCTTGACGATCGATTCCGACGATCCGCAGCGGGCGACCGTACTGCTCAAACTGGAATCCGACCCGAAGAGCTTGCAGCCGACGACGGTTCGGTCTTACACGTTTCGCGCAACCGACAAGGAAGGGTACGAAAGCCGACGTTCTGGAATCTTTCGCATCGAAATTCTCCCCGACAAGCCTCCGACCATCCAATGGGGAGACGACGAACCGCGGCTCAAGGACGGCGTCAACGAGCTCACGCTGCCACTCAACACCGAGCTGAACATCCCGGTCCACGCTGAAGACCCCGATTTCGGATTGCGGTACGTCCGTTTTCGTGTTGAATCCGGCAACAAACGAATCAATCCGATTGATCTGCTCGAATCGCAACCGACCGGTCCTGTCAACCACACCGGACCGCTCAAGCTGAAAACCGTCTTCTCGCCGGTGAAAAGCCGACTCGCCGTCGGCGATGTCGCCGAATTCTGGGCCGAAGCGACCGACTCGAAGTTCCCCGATCCGAACGTCGCTTCAACGCGGCGGATTTCGGTAAAGATCGTCGACCCCCAAGAGCAGAAGGAGCAGCCGAAGCCGGAAGAGAAACCGAAAAACGACGAGCAAAAGCAAAGCGAAAAGAACAAATCGGAGGATTCCAAAGACGAGAATCCGAACGACGACAAAAAAGAACAGGATGATTCGGCCGATCCTCCACGAAACGAAAAGAACGAAAAGGACTCGAAAGATCCTGACAAACAGGACGATGCAGCCAATCCTCCGCAAGACAAGAACAAGGAAAAGAACACGGACGACGTGAAGCAACAGGACCACAAAGACGATCCGAAAAACGGCGACGAAAAGGACGCGCAAAAGAATCCGGACGACGACCGGAAAGACGACGAAAAATCCGAGGACGGTCGGGACGAAAAATCGTCCGAAAACAAAGAGAACGGGGAAAAAGACGATTCGCCCCCCAAGAACGGCGAGATGGAAAAGAAGGATGAAGGCCCGAAAAAGCCGATCAATCCGGAAACGAACTCCGGCGATGCCATGGAAAAAATCGTCGAGCAAATGAAAAAGGAAGGAAAGCTCCCGGACGATCCGAAAAAAGAGAACGCGGCCAAGAGCGAAAAGAAGGACAAG
This sequence comes from Thermoguttaceae bacterium, assembly GCA_031549705.1. GTDB lineage: Bacteria > Planctomycetota > Planctomycetia > Pirellulales > Thermoguttaceae > WRKP01. The sequence continues at coordinate 7,232 of JAVBPI010000179.1, read as the reverse complement.
AACGAACCGTGTCTGGACTGCGGCAAGAAAGATTGCGACGGCGCATGCCGGAAAGACGGCGGCGACAAAAATCCAGCCGATACTCCGCGCAATCAAGCGGAAAAATCGGACGATAAAAAGGACGGACGAAAAAACGAAGACGGTTCTTCCCCAAACGAAAAGAGCGAGAAGAACGATTCTTCGAACGAAAAGAAGGACGCCCCGAAAAAAGAAGACGGTTCCAAAAGCGAGAAGAACGAAAAGAAAGACAAGAACGAACCGTGTCCGGATTGTGGCAAGAAAGATTGCGACGGTGCATGCCGGAAAGGCGACGGCGACAAAAATTCAGCCGATACTCCGCGCAATCAAGCGGAAAAATCGAACGATTCCGGCGACAAATCGGCGAACGAGTCGGGTGAAACGCAGGAGGAGAAACCATCGGGTCAGCAAGAGAAGAACGAGCAGGCGGAGAAAAACGAACAATCCGAAAAACAGGAAAAACAGCAGCAGGACAAGAAGGAACCGTGTCCGGAGTGTGGCAAGAAGGAGTGTTCCGGCGAATGCCAAGGAGGCGGAAAAAAAGAGGGGCAGGAGGAACAGGAGGGCCAAGGTGGACAAGGCGGACAGCCCGGCCAGGGATCCGGCGGCAAACCCGGTGAAGATAAGGGAGAGCAGAGCGGAAGCGGCTCCGGTGGAGAAAAGCAGCAGCCGTCGAACAAACAGGGGGGCAAGGAAGGGAATGCGCAACAGGAATCCGACGATGCCCAAGGAAACGCCGACAACCAGGAACCGGGCGGCGGTAAAGAGTCCGGCGGCAAAGGCTCCGGCGGCTCGAAAAACGACGGCAATTCTCCCGCCGAACCGGGGAGTGCGTCCCCGACTAACAGTGACGCCCCGCCCAAAAAGGGAAATGCCCAAGGGGGCGAAAAGCAGGACATGCCGGTTGACCCGAACGACGACACACCACGCGATCGGGACAATTCGCTTGACCCGAATTCCGACCAGCGGCGGGAGAAGGGGAGCGATTCGTCGAATCCGAAGAAATTGAAAGACGACCCGAAGAAAAACGCCGGCTCCGGCGTCGGCGAAGGCCAAGGGAAGGAATCGTCGCCGAACATGGAAGAAGGCCAAGGCGATGATTTCGGTAAGGCACGCGACCCCCAAGAAGCCACGGCGCAACGAAAAGTCGAAAAAGAGCAGGCCGACAAGGAAAATCAGACGGGTGAACCGACCAACGAGGAAGGGGACCCGACCGGTGAAGGAACGCAGTCGAAAAATTCGCAACAGAAATCCAACAGACCCGGCGAACAGACCGCTGGAAAGGCCGAACAAGGAGGGAAACCGCACCCCTCGAAAGACGGTGGAAAGCCTTCCGAGCAGCTAAGCGATGAGCAGGGGGGAGACAACCCGACGACGAATCCGGTCGGTGGAAGCCCGGGAGCCCCGGCGCCGACTTCCGACACGGTGACGGAGGACGCGAATCTCGAGTACACCCAACGAGTGACGAATCTCGTACTGGAATACTTGGAAGATCAATTGAAGAACGAGCCGAACCCCGAACTGCTCAAGGAGCTCGGCTGGACGAAGGACGATCTCCGTGCGTTCGCCGAAAAATGGAAGAAAATGTCCGAACAAGGGCAAGCGGCTGAAAAAGGAGAGCCCGATTTCGAAGCGTGGAAGGAAGCCCTGAAGAGTATCGGCCTGACGCCGAAGAACGCGAAGCCGAAGCTCAACCAGGGGCGCACGGAATTCAAGGACAACGCCGGCGCAACGGAAACCCAACGATATGTTCCGCCGAAGTCGCTGGAAAAACGTTTCAAGAATTACACGCAGGGAATCGGCAAATAACCCCTATCCGACGATGAAAAATCAAATCCGTGCTTTTGTCGGCATTCCGATCGCTCCGTCCGTTCGCGGGAGCATCGAAAAGCTCATGAAATCGTTGCGAAATCAAGTCGACGGCGTCAAGTGGATCGACACGCAGAACCTGCACGTCACGCTGAAGTTTCTCGGCGACGTTCCGATGAACGAGTTGCATCGGATCATCGCCGCCGTGGAACAGGGTGCGGCCTCGGCGGAGGCGTTCGATCTCGAATTCTGCGGCTGCGGCGTTTTCCCCGACAGGACCAACCCGAAAACGATTTGGATCGGAACGACCATCGGATCGGAGGAATTGACGACTGCGGCGACGGCGATCGAGAACGAGCTTTTCAAACTCGGTTATCCGAAAGAGAATCGGCGGTTTTCGCCGCACCTGACGATCGGCCGCGCGAAACGGGACGTTTCCGTTTCGGAAACGCTTTCGACGTTTTTGGACGAAAAGAAAGAGTTCCCGTTCGGCTCGTTCGGCGTCGATGAAGTCGTCGTTTATTCCAGCGAGCTGACCCGCAACGGTCCCATTTACGACGAACTCGCAACAATCCCTTTAAGGTAGTCGTTACGGCAATGCGATACATCGATTCCGACGAATACGACGGTCGTTACGAAAACGACCATGACTACGACGTCGATACGGTTCCGTGCCCTTATTGCGGCGACGATATTTACGACGACGCCGAAGTCTGTCCGCATTGCGGCAGTTACATCATTCCGGACGAAAAATCGACGGGCCGTCCCGTGTGGATCGTTTGGACCGCGTTGATCCTTCTCGCCCTGATCCTGATGGGGTATACCTGCTTTCTCCGATACCCGACGTGGTGAATCGGAGAAAACACCGGCGTCTGCGCCGCTCGACTAAGCGGTTTTGTCGGTAAATCGTTCGGCGGTGCTGCGTTCGGTGTCGAGCATCGCGGCGATCGTTTCGACGGCCGCCGAAATGTCGAGCATGGTCGAATTCTTTTCCCAACGCCATTTCGTTTCGATTTTTCCTTCGGCAAGTCCCTTTTCGCCGATCACGATGCGCAACGGGAACCCGATCAGGTCGGCGTCCTTGAATTTGACGCCGGCTCGTTGGTCACGGTCGTCGACGATACAGTCGATCCCCCGCTGTTCCAGTTCGTCGTGCAGTTTTTTGGCGAGCTCCATCGACTTTTCGTCGGCGACCTTCATCGGGCAGATCACGACTTCGTACGGAGCGAGGTTCACCGGCCAGATGATCCCCGATTCGTCGTACGACGTTTCGATCAACCCGGCGATGATCCGGTTCACGCCGATTCCGTAACAGCCCATGATGATCGTTTTCTGCGTCTCGTCGGCGTCGAGGAATTTCGCGTTCAAGCTGTCCGAATATTTCGTGCCGAGTTTGAAAACGTGTCCGACTTCGATCGCTTCCCGGATTTTCAGCGTATGGCAGCACCGCGGACACGGATCGCCGTCGGTGGCGTTACGGAAATCATTGATCGTCGTCGGCTTGAAATCGCGGTACGGATTCACGTTGACGAGATGCTTTTCGTCCTTGTTCGCTCCGGTCACGGCGTTCAGGACTTCCATCACGGCGTGGTCGGCGTAAACCGGGATTGGTTCCTTCAAACCGACCGGTCCGGCGAAACCGACCGGCGCTCCCGTGACCCGTTCGATGGTTTCCGGATCGGCAAGATCCAATTTCGCAACATTCAGGCCCCGACGAATCTTGTTTTCGTTGGCTTCATGGTCGCCACGCACCAAGACCGCAACCGGCTTGCCGTCAGCGAGGTAAATCAGAGTCTTGACCAATCGAACCGGTTTTACCTTGAGGAATTTGCAGACCTGTTCGACCGTGTGCGCTCCCGGCGTGTCGAGTTCCGCGATCTCTTTCAGCAACACGTCGGATTTGTCCGGCTTGTCCTTGCCGCAGGAACCGATTTCCGCTTTTTCCGTGTTCGCGGCGTAACCGCAGTTTTCACAGTGAACGATTTTGTCTTCACCGTTCGGACTCGGAATCATGAATTCGTGCGATGCGTCGCCGCCGATCGGGCCGGATTCCGCCTCAACAGGGAGATACGGCAAGCCGCAGCGGCCGAAAATCTTGCAGTAAGCGTCGTACATCGCCTTGTACGTTTCGTTCAACGATTCCAGCGATGTGTGGAAGCTGTACGCGTCTTTCATGATGAACTCGCTGGTCCGCAGCACGCCGAAACGGGGCCGCTCTTCGTTCCGGAACTTCGTCTGAATCTGGTACAGCGTGACCGGAAGCTGCCGATAACTCGACACGAACCGCGAAACGAGCTCCGTGACGATCTCTTCGTGGGTCGGGCAAAAAACGATCGGAACCTTCTTTCCGCCGCGAGGCAGGTTCGCCTTGACGAGCACGTCACCGAACGCTTCGACCCGATTCGTCTGTTCGTAGAGCGAAATCGGACACATCGCCGACATGAACAGCTCGACGGCCCCGGCTCGATTCATCTCTTCACGGACGATCGCCGTCGCCTTTTGGAGCGAACGAAGACCGAGCGGCAGGTAGGTGTACGCCCCGGCCATCACTTGGGCGACGAGCCCGGCGCGGAGCATGAGAACGTGGGACGGTATTTCGGCGCCTTCCGGCGTTTCCTTCATCGTGGGAATCAGCGTCTTGGACCAATACATCGTGGTTCGTGGTTCGTGGTTCGTGGTTCGTGGTTCGTCGAACAACGAGCCGTGACCTGCGGTCACGGAATTCGACGATGGAGATTATCCCCCCCATGCCGCCGATTGTCAAGGGAAACAGCCAGGAGACCTGTAACGTTCAAAACGATCCGTCATTTCGAGCGGAGCGAGAAATCTCACCGAATCGGTTGAGCTTGAATTTTCAGCCTTTTCGGAAAGGTGAGATTTCTCCCTCCGCTTCGCTGCGGTCGAAATGACAACGCTATTCTCAAACTTGCAGGTCTCCTGGGGAAACAGTATGTGCTATTTCGCAGGGGCGCTTCCAAAGATGCCGCAACGAATGAATCCACTCTTTTTCTACGACAGGAGTCCGATGATGGCGATAATAAGAATGCCAAAGAAAACCAACGAGGATATCACAACCCCCATGATCGCAAAGGTTTTGTCGTAACCCACCTGAAAGATCGCCGCGATTCCCATGGCAAGTGCGACGATTTCCGACATCCAGAACAAAAAGAACAAGGCACAAAATACCGTGTCAAGCGTTGAGCCGTCGTCATCAAGAACAATCGCTGCGCCGACAAAACAAGCGACGGCGCAGCCCGAAAGCAATGCGATCACAAAAGAGGCAATGCCCAATAACGAATGGGGCGGCTTGGGAGGGAAGGGATCGGACGAATATGGAAATGGTGTCGACATGGCATTCTCGAAATAATGTTCAGTCAATCAATTTCATTATCTTGTTCCAATACTTGATTGTCAAGCGGAAAGGCGATTGTTTCGATCTTGTTTCGATATCGCGGAAACGGTAGAATGGGCTCCTCGAAGGATCGGAGACAAACGCCGTCTTGGGGGAAAACAACCCGCTCAGGATGGTTTGACACATTTTGCCCAAGGAAAACATGGAACTCATTGATATTTTTCTCCATATCGACAAACATTTGGCGGAGATCGTCTCTCATTACGGCACTTGGACATACGCAATCCTGTTTCTCGTGATTTTTTGTGAAACCGGATTGGTTGTTACCCCCTTTCTGCCGGGTGATTCCTTGCTTTTCGCGGCGGGTGCCATTGCGTCACTGGGCTCACTCAATGTTCACACGTTGTTTCTATTGCTATTGGTGGCGGCGATTCTCGGGGACACCGTGAATTATCATGTCGGATATTTACTGGGCCCTCAATTTTTGGAGAAAAACAAGTCCAAATGGATCAAGAAGGAATATTTGGATCGAACTCATCAATACTTTGAAAAGTATGGAGGAAAAACAATTATCATAGCACGGTTCGTTCCGATCATCAGAACCTTTGCGCCTTTTTTGGCGGGGATCGGAAGCATGACTTACCGACACTTTTTGATTTACAACGTTGTTGGTGCTTTATTGTGGGTTTCCATCTTCACATATGCCGGGTACTTTTTTGGCGAAACGCCGTTTGTCAAGAAAAATTTCACCTTGGTAATCTTGGCGATTATCGTCATTTCAGTGATCCCCGCGCTCATTGAAGTCGTTAAGGCAAAACGGGACGCTAAAAAAACCAAAGAAATCGACGACGAAAACAACCGGGCGTAGAAAATGCAAAATCGGGCACATGATATCACGCTCAATAAACCTCGGAGATGCTTGTCGCCGACAATAACGCCACGACTTCGGTGGCATACACATCAGGCTCTTGAAACGAGAGAATTTCCATGCAACATCGACGTGAATTTCTGAAACAGGCCTCGGCGGCGATCACGGTTCTTTCCACGGTTTCACCGGGTGTTTCCGCGAAAGCGCAAGCCCCATCGGATCGGCTCCGGATCGCCTGCATCGGCGTCGGCGGACGCGGCAGCAGCGTTTCGGCGTTGGCGGCAAAGCACGGCGACGTCGTGATGATCTGCGATGCCGATATTCGCAACGCCGAAAAATTCAAGGAACGGATCAACGCCGAGAAAGCGGAAGTCTGCCAGGATTACCGCAAAATCATCGACCGTAAGGACATCGACGTCGTGATCCAAGGGGCTCCCGACCACTGGCACACGAAAATCAACGTCGAAGCCCTCCGTGCCGGAAAGGACGTTTACGGCGAAAAGCCGATCACGTTAACCATTGATGAGGGGAAACTCCTCTGCAAAACGGTCAAGGAAACGAATCGTGTCTTCCAAACCGGCACGCAACAGCGGAGCGACAATCTCTTTCAGACGGCGGTCGAACTTGTTCGGAACGGTCGCCTCGGGAAGCTGACCGCCGTGTATGTTGCGGTTCCGTTTTTCACCACGAAAGGGGGCCCGTATCCGACGGAAGAGGTTCCGAAAGAGATTGATTGGGACCTTTACCAAGGACAGGCTCCGCTCGCTCCGTTTTCGAAACATCGGATCAACGGCGTTTGGCGTTGGTGGTACGACTACGCCGGAGGAATCGTCACGGACTGGGGAAACCACCATGTCGATGTCGCTCAATGGGGAATCGACAAGGAAAATTCGGGGCCGGTTTCCGTCGAAGCGCGTGGACTTTTTCCAAACGAGGGAAAAGCGGACTGTTATAACACGCCGGACCGCTTTTTCTCCCGTATGGTCTACGCCGACGGTTTGGAAGTTCTTTATTCCGCGGCGATGGGGGAGAAAGCGACTTACGGAGCGGTCGACAAACACGTCGAGACGACGCCGGAGCAGCTCGACTGGATGTTCGGCAACGATTGTCCGGAGGAAGTCCGAACCAATAATCGCAACGGAATCACATTCATCGGCGAGAAGGGAAAGGTGTTCGTCAACCGCG
>JAVBPI010000240.1:0-39851 GCA_031549705.1 Thermoguttaceae bacterium | reverse complement strand
CGGACATCGAAAACAGATCGAACTTCGCGGCGTCGCGGAGGCGCTACCGTTTTCGGCTCGCTCGTCCATCCGGCAGGCCGGACGGAATCCGATTCTAGCATCGGCATAACCAACTCTCAAAATGACTCATGACCCGCGCACAGGAGCCGAGCGGTGCTGAGATTTGACGTGAATGATTGGCCAAACCTCTTTAGACGATTCATCTTACAATCAATCTTGTTGTATTGCTAGTCGACTACGTCGAGAGAAAACAAGAAGGAACTTGATCGCACCGTGATCCATTGTAAGAATATCCTTTTCGGGATGAAATGGCAACACAAGAGAGCCCTCATTGCCGATGTAGACATTGTCCGATTCCATAGGAGGCGACCGATGTTCCTGTCTGTGCCGATCTCCTATTTTTCAGTGACAACGATCCAAGAGAGGTTTTCAGACTGAACGCTGCCTCTGACGGTGAGGGTGACGGTCAATGCCACCCCGGTTAGGAAATGTGAAGGCCGGAACAACAGGTTTCGACTCGTGGTGCGACCCGTCAGAACACGAACGTTGGCAATAATGCCGAAAACCGAACTCATCGTTTAGGCAAGTTTTGCGTCAAGCAACGTTACCACCTCAGCGTCGCCCTTGCTTCGAGGTTATGGCGGTCATAATGTTCCCACAGCTCAAAGTCGTAATCGACGCCGATCGGAAATATGCCTACGCAGTTTCCACCTGTGGCTGAGAGCTGTCCTCGAACATGTTGAAATCCGGTGCCGGTCGATTGCTCGCCGGGTGGATGTACGATGGGGTCGGATTGACAATTTCGATGTTTATCTCCGACTTTGTAAAATCTACTACATGATTCAGTGAAGAGCAATCACTCGCAAAGAAAAACGGTAAAATCTTTTTTGTTTTGCCCAGTCGCTTCATTGTGAAAGTTTTTGCGTGAAGCCACAGGCGTAACCTGAATAGAACCAAGGAATTTCGAGCATATATCGTTCGATAACTGAGAGTGGTGCTTGTTTTGCCGATTGGCGCGGTCGTAACGGCGGCGTTCCTCCCTTGTTTTAAGGACGAACCCGGTGATCCGGTGAACCAGTTCGTCCCGACCAGCCCGGCCAGAATCATCGCCGCTCCGATCAGGCGGTACAGGTCTATAGAAGATCGTCAATGCCAATCGGAATCCACCGGCTTTCCGCTCCATCTTCCGGATCGAAGTGATCCCGCCGACACACGGAAGCGATGAATCCGGAGATTCTCGAATAAATGTGAAACGAGAAACCTTTGGGAAATCGGCTGCTGAAATCAATGTTCTTCGGATCGATGGAAAGACCGCAGCCGATCGCCTTGAGGTAACTTTCCTTGAGAACCCAAAACCTTGCCAAATGAAACGCGCGATCGTCGGACCGATCCAAGAAACGGCGTTCTTCAAGCGAACAAACCATGTCGATTATCGAGTTGTTTACAGAATTGATCCGTTCAATATCGATGCCGACTTCCGTTTCGGCAAGACTGCAAACAGCGATGCCGTCGGTATGCGTCATGTTGAAAAACGGAGGCTTTTCTTTAATCTCGAATTGGTTTAAATAGGGCTTGCCGAATTCGTTCCAATGGAATGCCGGTCGGCGGATCGACCTGCCATACCGATCCGAGAGCGCCTTTTCCAAAAGCAGATATGATGCCAACGAAAGCAGCGCATCCCGCTTGAAGCGAAACCTCATGGCCAATTCACGGCGAAAGTCGGGAACACGGGCAAGCCAGTTCCGATAGACGTCGTCGTCGATTTTATCGAAATCCGTAAAGTAGTAGCACGTCATGTTCGCCGATCGTCGCTCACTTGCATTGAATTGACATCATCTCCGACAGTCCGGCCATGTCGAAAACATCCTTGACGTTCGACGATGCATGCGAGACGCGGAAACGGGGAACTCCCACCAGTTTGCAGTGCAAAAGGCATAAACGTAAAAAAGCCGAACATATGTATTCGGTCCGTTCCAAATCGAATTCGATTCGAATTCCCGGGGATTCCCTCACGGCGGTATTGACAGCGTTGGCCAACTCCGGCCCGATTTCCGTACAAACCGTGGTGTTCAGTTGAGATTCGAAAATACATTTCAACGTATCGGCGGTCTTTTCGAATTGCATGGTTCATTTCCTTTTTCAGAAGTCGTCGGAATGTTATCGGCGTATGAAGAGGAGGGTGGAAATCTTTTCGAGCAAAAACTCCATTTTCCCGTTTTCGAGGAAGGATCCGAGGCCCGGACAGCTGTTTACCTCTCCAAGGATGAACCCGTCCGGTCCGAAAAGAAAGTCCAGACCGGCCCATTTCAGGTCCAACGCTTGGGAAGTCCGACGGGCGAGATCCCGGATCGTTTCGGTCAACTCCTGCGGGACACGGCTCCCTCCCCGCGAAATGTTCGATTTGAACGGTTCCGTATCGGCGCTACGTCGGATGTAACACGCAACCGCTTCGTGAGCGATCACGAGAACACGAAGATCGCGTCCCCGGGAACTGCCGATGAATTGTTGGGCAAGCAGGTTACCGTTCTCATGGGCGCCACACCCGATTTCAATGATGTTGGCCAATTCGTCCCGCGAATGGACGAGCACCACGCCCTGGCCTTTCGAGCCGTCCCGGACTTTCAGGATCAGCGGCAATTCGAGTTCGGCGACGATCCATTCGGGATCGATACCCTGTCGTACCGGAATCGTTTTTGCAACGGGAATTCCGTGGGCGGCAAGAATTTGGGAACACCAAAGCTTGTCCCGGGTTTTCGCCATCGCCCCCGGCGGATTGACGCAGTTGACTCCCATGCATTCCAGTTGCCGAAGGAGCGAAACATCGTAAACCGAAGGATTGGAATAACCGCAAAACACGAAATCGGGGACCGGAATCGTTTGGTTCTTAATTCGTAAACAGGGGAGATTGCCGACCTGAAAATCGATGTCGCGGGAACAAACCGGTTCGACGACAAGTCCTGCTTTCGCGGCAAGAACCGGGATGGATTGCACGACGACGGCGTCGTCGGTGTCGAGTTTTTCGATTCCGTTGTGAAGAAGCCAGCCATTCATGATATCGGACGCCGCCGGGTGAGCGGCGGTTAACGGGGTGTTGATGTGAAATTCATGATCATCTCCGCGACGGAAGCGCAACAGGGATCCGTGACGACCGTAAAATGATCCGCGTCGACGACGTGTCGTTGCGGCGACAATCCGAGCGATTCCCAAGCGTTGAGGGCGGTCGGCAAATTTTTGCCCCCCATGCCCGGTGTTTCCCGACTCGCCTGGATCAGGAGCATCGGCGTCGGTTCCGGCAGCGGATGCGCGACATACTCTTCATGGGCGGCCAAGTTGTGCTTGACGAGATGCCTGAGACGAATTTTGTACAGGGGATCGTCCTTCCAGAGCGGTTCCAATCCGTCAAGAACACACGAGAACAAACGTTGTTCCTCTTCGTCAAATTCCGACAGGCGATCGTCGCAGAGCCGTTCAAACAAGTCCCGGGAGCGACGGCTGAACTCCATATGCGTATCGACGGCGATCAGCCCGAGAACACGTCGTCCTCGCCGCGAAAGATGTCGGATGGTTTCGTAGGCGAACAGGCCGCCCAAGCTCCAGCCGACCAGATAGCAGGGGCGATCGTCATGTAATTCGAGAATATCCGCTGCAAAACGTTCCGCGATAGTCGTCAGCGTCAAGTCCGGCGTCTGGCCGACTTCGTGACCGTGCTGGTTCAATAAAAGCAACGGATGGACTTTTCCAAAATGCTTCAACAGGGGCATATAACAAAGCCCCAAGCCCATGAAGGGAGGGAGGAAAATCAACGGCGGCGCCGCCGCTTCCGAATGGATCCAATGGGATCGAAACGGCTGCGACGATCCGGAGACTCGACTCTTTTTCAAGATGTCCGCCAAACTCGAAATCGTTGCGCCGCCGTAAAGGTCCGCAATCGACAAATGCAATCCGAGCTTCGATTTCATGCGGGAAAGCAATCGCATCGCCAGGAGACTATGCCCGCCGGCCGCGAAGAAATCGGTCTCGATGTCCGGGTCGTCCACATCGAACAATTCGCTCCAAACGGTCGCGATTTCACGTTGTTCCGGCGTTTCCGCGGCCCGATGTTCCCGAGCGATCTCCAATTCCGGCGGCGGAAGCATCGAACGGTCGACCTTGCCCGTAAGGGTTCTCGGCATCGTGTCCAATTCGACCAGATATTGGGGGACCATGAAATCCGGCAGGAAATAAGAGAGGCAGCGTCCGAGCGTTTGACGTCGCTGTTCCTTTTTCTCCGGTCCCTCGTCCGGCAGCTTCTCCGCCGGAGTGTAATAAGCCGTGAGATAATAAGCGTCGTGCGGTCCCTTTCGAGCGACCACGGCCGACTCGTCGATAATTGGAACCGTGTTGAGCAGCTCTTCAACCTCGCCGGGTTCGACGCGGAATCCCCGGATTTTGACTTGAAAATCGTTCCGTCCCACGAAACGGATGGTTCCGTCCGGCGTCCAACAGCAGATGTCCCCCGTGCGGTACATTTTCCGATAAGACGTGTCATGCCGCCCTGAATCGAAAAACGGATTGTCGACGAACTTCGCGGCGGTCGTCTCCGGGTTGTTGCGATAACCGCGTCCGACCTGAATTCCGGCGAAGCACAATTCGCCCGGTACGGCAATCGGACAGGGCTTGTCGCCGAGGCCGAGAATGTACGCCTTGCTGTTGTCCATGGGACGTCCGATCGGGAAATTCCTGTCACCGAAATTCTCGACGTGATACTCCGTGATATGGATCGTCGTTTCCGTCGGACCGTACGAATTCCAGACTTCGGCGTTTTGAGCGGAAACCCGTTTCAACGCTTCGCCTCCGAGCCAGATCGTCCGCAACGGCGCCGAATGCGGCGTCTCGCAGAACAATTCGCCGACCCGTGTCGGAAGATGGATCCGCGTAATGTCATGTCGCCGAACGTAATCGTTGAGAGCGTCGACGTCACGGCGCCGATGTTCCGACAGAACATGAATTTCCGCTCCGAATAATAATCCGGCGAAAAGATGAAACACGGAAACGTCGAACGAGAAACTGTGAAAAACCGCGACGCGGTCCTCGGTGTTAAAACGATGAACCCGGTTCTTGGCCCGAATCAGATTGATCAAACCCGCGTGTTCCAGCATCACACCCTTGGGATTGCCGGTCGAGCCCGATGTGTAAATCTGGTAGGCGATCCCCGACGCGCCGGAACCGACTTTTTTATCCGTCAATTCGAGACCGACGAACCATTTTTCGGACGAATTGCTCCGTGGAACGTCGATCCGGCGCCCCGTGAATGTCGTACAGCGGTCTTGGAGTTCCGGAAAACTCAGCAAGATCGTCGCCCCGCTGTCGCCGAGCATGTAGTCGATCCGCTCCGAAGGATAATTCGGATCGATCGGGAGATACGCCCCGCCCGTTTTCATGACACCCAAGGCGCAAACCGGGAATTGGGCGCAACGGGGCAACAGGAGCGGAACGATGGTTTCCGGACCGATCCCCTCCGCGCGAAGCAGGGCCGCGAGACGATCACTCGCTTGGTCCAGTTCTTCGTAGGTCAACGAACAGCGCAAGTCGTCGTCGCCGTCGTCCGGTTCGAAGAACACGGCGCGATGGTCAGCAAACTTTTCAGCGACACGACGAAACAGCTCCGGATAAGTCTCGCCTTCCAGTCCGTCGTCGAAAATCGTTTCCGTCGCGTTAAATCGTTCGAGAACCGTTTGGCGTTCCTCACCGACCAAAAGGTCGATCTCGGAAACGGCGATCTCCGGCTCGGAAAGAACGGTATCCAAAAGCGTCCGGTAATGATCCCGGAACCGTTCGATCTGCGACCGTTCGAACGCCGCGGCGTTGTAACCGAAGAATCCACGGAGAGTTCCGGTCGGTTCAAGGACGATCGACAAATCGTAATTCGTCCGACTGAAATGTTCCAAAGGAGTCAAGGTCGGCCGGTCCGGTCCCGTCGAATCGGCTAAGTGGATATTTTCCATGACGAAAAGATGCGAAATCAATCCGCTACCGACCGACGTCATCTTGAACAGGTCCGAAAGCGAGCAAAAAGCGCGATTTTCCGATTCGAGCGATTCCCGTTGCATCTCGTCAAGCAGCGAAGCAAATGTCGTTTCGGCCTTGCAGGCGACCCGAACGGGGATCGTGTTGACACACATCCCGATCAAGCGGTCGCAACCCGGCAACTCCGGCGTCCGACCGGAAACGACGCCGCCGAAAACGACGTCACGCCGGTTGTTGTATATTTGCAACAAAAGTCCCCAAGCCGTTTGAAGCACGACGTTCGGCGTGACCTGCCGTTCGTGAGCCAAGCGGTCGATCCGTTCCATGATGTCGACGCCAAAATCAAACGACAATTGACTCGGTTCCGATTCGTCGTCGGCGATCGGCAGCTTGCCCGGCAAGTCGGTTTGTTCCTCGACCCCCGCCAAACGGATATTCCACCACGCCAAATCGTCGTCGCGATCCCGTGCAAGGAACCAGTCGACGTATTCATGGAAGGGGAGCGGAGCCGCGTCTTCGGGATTGGACTTTTCGCCCAATAATTCCTCGAACAGGACGCCCAAGGCCCAACGATCCATGATCAAATGATGAAAGTCGACCACGAGCCGGAATCGGTTCGGTCCGACCGCGAACACGGCCAAACCGAGCAACGGATCCTTTCGGACATCGAGTCCGCATTCCCGGGCTTGGAGCATGAACGTCCGAATCGTCGCGTTCTGTTCGTCTTCGGACAGCCTCTCCAGATTTTCGAATCGGAATCGAGCCTTCCTGGAACGCAGAGCGACCAGACGGGGAGAGTCGATGTTTTCATACAGACAGGCACAGCGAAGCATTTGATGCCGGCGTACCGTTTCGTCGAGGCGACGCTGCAATTCCGTAACATTGAGCGGGCCCCGGATTTCGGCGAGCGATTGCTGAAAATACGCCGACGCCGCGCCGACGACCTGACTGTGAAAAAGCATCCCCTCCTGCATCGGCGTCAGGGACGTAATCCGCTCGATCTCGTCTTCCGGATATTCCGTCAGGATTGCGTCGAGTTCTTCGAGGGACAAGGTCGCGTCGCCGAAGTCGGACGGCGTCCGAACCGGCTTTTCCAAAGCAAGACAGTGTTCCGCGATTTCGTCGACCGTTTCCTTAAAAATCGTACCGAATCGATCGATTTCCGATCTCTCAAATTCGGCCGGATGCCAGGCGAATTCGAAACGAAGCGTTTCGTCGAGCGTCAAGGCGTTGCAGGTCAGCGGCTGTCGGATCGGATACTCCGGATCGACGTCCGCGCCGGTTCCGAATCCGAGGGGCGTGAACGCGGTTTCGGTCGTTCCGTTTCCCGACTCGAAACGCCCGAGATAATTGAACAAAATCGAAGGGGGATTGGTCGGCGTCGGGAGCCGGTCCGTCATGAAACGCAGAACATCGAATCCGATTCCTTTGTGGGGAAGTCGGCGCAAGGTTTCCTTGACCGCGACGATTTGTCTCCCCGGATCGTCCGCGATGGAAAACACAACGGGAAAGGTCGACGTAAACCAGCCGACGGTTCGTGAAAGATCCAACGGACCGACGACGGGTTCGCGACCGTGTCCTTCCAACGTTACGGCGACCGGCGACTCGGAACGTTCCTCCACGCCGCTCCATCGGGCGACGGCTCGAACCAACACGGCGAGCAACAGGTCGTTCATTTCGCCGTGATAAGCCGCGCAAGCCTGCCGCAAACGGTTGTCGTCGGTCTCGACGCATAAAAGTTCGATTTGTCCGGTTCGACGTTGTCCGCTCGGCAATGTTCGGGAAATCGGAAGGGGAATCGCCTGCGAACATTGATCGAGGCAACGTTTCCAAAACGGAAATTCACGCAGCAGGGACGGTTTTCCGGCGTAGACCTCAACCGCCTCGCTCCAGCGTCGGAATGAATCGCTTTTCGGCGGCAAGAAGATCGGACGGCCGCTTTCCAATTGTTGGTAAGCCGTGTTTAAATCCTCGATCAGAATTCGCCAGGAAACACCATCAACGACGAGATGATGAGCAACCAACCAAAGCTCCTCCGCCGTTTCGACTCGCCGAATCAGGGCGTAAAGCAGCGGCCCCGTCGTGATATCAACGGATGATTGGACCTCGGATATTTCCGTTTCGTTTTCGATAAATCGTATTTCGAAGAGGGCGTCGGAATCGACATTCCGTACGGATTGTCGGCGTCCGAAGGGATATTCGGAATCGTACGGATAAGCGGCCCTCAGCATGTCGTGCTTCTCGACCAAGGCGCGAAGCACCGTGTTCAACATCTCCGGATCGATCCGCGAATTCCGCCTGAAAGCCAAACGGATCGATTGATGAAACTGATTTTGCCGATCCGAATGCGCGAAGAAACGGCGCTGGATCGGCGTCAGGGAAATGTCGCCGACAATCGGTCCCTGCTCGGCTTTGATCCGAAGCGTTTGCGTTCGGGGAGCCAACTCGCGGATCGTCGGATGATGGAACAAATCGATTGTCGAAAGACCGAAACCGGCCGCGCGAAGACGAGCCTGAACCTGAATCGCTTTAATCGAATCGCCGCCGAGAACGAAAAAGTTGTCCCGGACGCCGACCGATTCGGAACCGAGAATCTCACGCCAAATATCTACCAACAGCGTTTCGATTTCCGTCGCCGGTGGAACGTAATCGTGTTGACGGTCGCTCCAGGAGGGATCGGGAAGCCGTCGACGGTCGATCTTTCCGTTTGTCGAAATCGGCATCTCCTCCAACCGTACGAAATACGACGGGATCATATACGACGGAAGCTGTTCCGAGAGGCGGCTCCGGAGCGACGTTTCATCGACTTCCGAATCACCGAGAATTTTCGGAACGTAATAAGCGATCAAGACCGGCTGACCGCCTTGATCGGGACGAACGATCACGCAGGCGGCGGACAGAGCCGGATTGGCGGACAAGGCCGATTCGATATCCCCCGGCTCGATTCGGAAACCCCGGATCTTGACTTGGGCGTCGCGACGACCGACAAATTCGATCCGTCCGTCGGGAAGCCGAAACGCGAGGTCGCCGGTCCGATACATCCGGGCATGGGGCGCCGGATCCCGATCGGCACGGAAAAGGGGATTCGCGACGAATTTTTCGGCGCTCATCTCATCGAGTCCGAGATATCCCCGCGCGACTTGGATTCCGCTCAAGCAGAGTTCGCCCGGCATGCCGAGCGGGCACAGCAGGTCGGACTCGTCGAGAATATAAGCACGGATATTATCGAGCGGTCTTCCGATCGGAAAACTTGACGCGGCAAAGTCGTCGACGCGGCATTCCGTTGCGTGGATCGTCACCTCGGTCGGGCCGTAGGAATTATAGACCGCCGTGTTTCCCACCGGACAGGGTTTCGTCAGCGCTTCGCCGCCGAGCCAAAGCGTTTTGAGCGTTTCCGATTGGGGACTTGCGCTGAAAATCTCGCCGAACTTCGTCGGTAAATGCAATCGGGTGATCGAATGGTCGCGGAGATATCGTCCCAAAATGTCGACGTCCTTCCGGCAATAATCGTTCAGAATATGAATCTCCGCCCCTTGAGTCGGCCCGGCCAGCAGATGAAACACCGAAACATCAAACGCAAAACTATGGCACACGGCAACGCGATCGGTTCGGTCAATTCCGTGAACCCGACATTTTCCCCGAATCAGGTTGACCAGTCCGGCGTGTTCGATCAACACGCCTTTGGGCGTTCCCGTGGAGCCGCTCGTATAGAGAACGTACGCCAAGTCATTTCCGACAACCGGTTCGAAGTCCGGCGCGGGATTTTCTTCTTTCTGCAACGTGTTCAATGTTTCCATGTCGAGAACGATCGACGCGGAGCAATTTTCGATCATCTGTTCGATTCGGCGCGACGGATAATCGGGGTCGATCGGGACGAAAGCCGCCCCGGATTTCATGACACCGATTTCCGCGACAAGAATTTCCGCGCAACGGGGCAACAGGATCGGAACGAACGAGCCGCGACCGATCCCCCGTTTCCGCAGCGCCCCGGCAAGACGATCCGAAGCGTCGTCGAGTTTTCGGTAAGAGTAAACCGTATCGCCGAACACCACGGCTTTTTCGTCCGGAAAACGTCGTGCCGCTTCCCGGAAAAACGACGGATAATCGTCCGGTCTCTCGTATGAAACATCCGTCGCGTTCCAACAGTCGAGAACGGTTTGTCGGTATTCCGGCGACGTCAGGGGAATTTCGTTCAAGCGTGTTTCCGGGTTTTTGAGGCAATATTCCAACGCATGTCGGAAGCATTCGACCAGATTTTCGATCCGTTCCGGACTGAAAATTCCGTCCCGGAAACGAAAATGGACGCGGCGAAGTCCTTCTCCGGCCCGCACGCCGGGATTGACGTAAATCGTGATCGGTTCGGCTCCGTCGTCGCCGTGACGGAAAGTCGCGCCGTCCGAATGCTCGCCTCGCTCCGCCGTGGTCAAATCGGAAATCGACACCAAGGCAAGCGGCCCGGAATAATCGCCCGAAGCGCGTAACGAAGCGACGATCTCCTGGTAGGGAAATTTTCCGTGAGACAAACATCGGATCAGGTTTTTCCCCATTCGGTCCATCGCTTCACGGAGCGACAGCGAAGCCAAGCCGGAGAATCGAATCGGAACGGTTTCGACGCACATTCCGACCGCAGCCCGACCGACCGCCCCCCGATTACTGAATGGAATATGGAAGACCGTATCGTCGGCTCGCGACCAACGGGAAACGACCAAATGGAAAAGCAACGTGAACAAGCGAAAGGGATTCGTTCCGGTGATCCGGCAGAATTCTTCGGTTCGTTCGGCCAATCGGTCGTCGGCGATCCAGTCCCTGGAATCGCAATGGAAATCGTCGGACTCAACGCTCCGATCCGCGATCAACGTCATCTCGGGCGCATCATTCAACGTTTTCGTCCAAAATTCCCGATCCTTTTCAAACCGGGGGGAACGGAGATATTGTTCTTCGGCGTCGAGAAACGAACCGTACCGTGAACCGCTCTCCAGCAGCGTAACGATTTCCTCGTTGCCACCGCCGTGAAAAAGATCCAAAACCGCGCGACCGATCAGGTTGATCGAAATGCCGTCGACGATCAGGTGATGGGCCCGAAAATACAAGACGGCTTTGTTGTCGCCGTGAACGAGGAAAAACGCTTTCCAAAGCGTTTCATTATCAAGCGGAAAAGGGGTATTTGAATCACGCTGCATGAATTCGAGCACGTCGCCGTGATGCTGCCGGGTGATACGCGGCAGCCGGAGCATCTCCGAGGGGCGGTCGAAATATTGTCGAACATCCGCGTAGGGATCCTCTCCGGTCCGTACGAAACGGGCTCGAAGGGCGTCGTTTTTCGCGACGATTTCTCTCAAGAGGCGTTCGACCGAACAGAGCGTGTTTTCTTCGGCATCGGGGAGATCCAACGAAAAGCCGAGCGTCGCGAAGGACGTACCGGGATGAACGACTTCGTTGTACCAAATCCGTTGCTGGGCTCGTGAAAGTGGGAAAAGTTCTGGCATGCGAAACGGGAACCCGAACGGGGTATTGTGGTGACGCGAAAAAAGGATCGAAGGAATTTTACCTCAATCTTGCCGAATTGACAATTATGGATCGTTCGATTTGCTCAAGCGAATCGAAAAAACGGCAAACAGGGTCGCCGTGGACAGGGCCAGCGCGATGCTCGCCATGGCCCAAAGATCTTGGACGCCGTGAAAAAGCAAGCTCGTCGCAAAGGCCGAACCGAGACCGGCCGACGCGATCGTGACAAAGGAATACAGGGACGACACCGAACCGCCCTGCTCACGAAAACGATTCAAGAGCGTCAGGTTTCCCAAAGGAAGGAGAACGCCGAATCCGCAGCCGATCACGCCGACGACGGCAAGAACGACCGAGAGCGGCAGATCGAACAGCGTTGCAAGGAACAATAACGTGCTTCCGAATAAGAGGAGGACTCCTCCCAAGCGGAAGCCGGAGATTTCTCCTCCGTTTCGGACGACGTGCATCACGAGTCGCCGTCCGACGAGCATCGAAGCGACGATCAGGAGGTTGGTCCCGCCGAAAAAAGTCGGCGAACACCCGAAATGCTGGATCAGAATGAACGGCGAAAGCGTCATGTACGCTCCCTGAATCATGAAGGAAAAGGCGTTGGGGAGCATTACCGACGCAAAAGTTCGGTCAAGAAGAATCGAACCATTCGATTTCAAATGATCCCCCACCCTGAACGGAAGACGTTTTTCTCTCGGCAGCGTTTCCGGGAGGAGATAGAAAAAAACGATCGTTGCGATCAACGCGAGAGTGGCCGGAATGAAAAAGACCGGTCGCCAACCGACTGTTTCGACGATCATGCCGCCCAAAACGGGGGCTAAAACGGGCACGATTCCGGAGATCAGCGCGATCCAACCGAACAGCGAAAGCACGGTCATGTCGTCCTGATAACTTTCGCGGATGATGACTCGCCCCATGACGGGAATGCAACAGGCCCCCAACGCCTGGACGATACGGGAAAGAAGGAAATGGGTTCCGTTGTCGGAAAATCCGCATAAAAAGCAGCCGATACAGATTCCGGTCAAGCCGAGAATCAGAACGGGACGGCGTCCGAACGAATCAGAAACCGATCCCGCCAGGAGCGAGCCGACGGCAAAGCAAAGGAGATAGACGGTCATCGTCAGCCCCAGCGCCGCTTTGTCCATGCCGAGATCGGTTCCGATCGCAGGCAAGGCGGGGGTGTACAGATTCCCCGTCAAACGGGCCAGGACGACTCCCGCGAGAACAAACCATCCGATCAGTAAAACCTGGGGTCGAGACATCGTAGACTGAATAAACGCTCTGATCACGATCAACACTTTCAATCACGAGCCGGGACTTGTGGTCGCGACAGTATCCATTCAGCGTCGGGAAGAGCGGAAAGAACGACGGGGAGTTTGGACCGTTCGACGTCCTTGCCGGAAAGAAGCGATTGCTTCCAACCGGCACGGAGCAACATGATTTTCGGCCGTCGGATCAATTCCTGTTCACGGAAAACCTTGTAGACCAACGAACTTTCCTGGAGTTGATTGTCGAATTCCCGAATCAGAGCCGAAACATCGGATATCGGAGCGGTCGGTTCGATGCAAAGGACATATTCTTTCGTCGCTTCATCGGGAAAAACCCCCCAATGCGTGACGGTCAAACGATTTCGGTCGAGAATTTTTTGGACGGCATCGATTAGGACCGCCGAATAGGTTTTTTCCCCCGCGACATTGGCGTAGTCCGCCGCTTTTGATTCGAAAACGATATTGGGGGTCCGACCGGTGAAACCGGCGATACGGACGCGATCGTGCATTCGATAGCGATACAGACCCGAGTAGGTCGTGATCACCAATTCGTAAACGGTGTCGTCCCGAACCTGATCGGCCGTCAGCGGCTCCAAGCCGTCTTCGGGAAGAAATTCGTAAAACGCTCCCCAAAGAGCGAGTGTGCCGACCGGGGTGTTGAAGTCGACGGGAATGTTGAATTTACCTTCGCTGGCTCCGTAACCGGCGTCTTTGAAAACGATGTCGCGGCCGAGATAGGGACGAACACGTTGGACTGCGCCGCCGACGGAGCCGCCGAGCCAGCAGGAAACGGCCTTAAGATTCGGCCAATATCCCGAGGGGATAAAGTCGCCGGTTGTTTGCAGGACGGTTCGCAGCTCTTCGGCACGAGCCGGATTGGGATGCAAGGCTGCTTCGACGGCACCGCGGAGTCCCGGTTCGTTCGGGATCGTCAATTCGAGGGTTCCCGTTTCGATTTCGCGGATGATCGTCTCGGCTCGTCGACGAGTCCGTTCGAAAAGCGAGATGAACCGATCGATATTGTTCGCTCCGAAAGCGACGACGTTTTCCGCGACGGCGAAACGCATCACGGCGTCCTGTTGGAATTCCGGGTCGAGACATTCGAGAATTTGTTTCGGAAACGGCAACAGGGACACGGTCGCCGAATTTTCCATGGTCAAGGCGCTGGCCGAGCCGATGGGAATTCCGCAAGCCGTTGTCCCAAGAGGGGTTGGATTGAACAGGGCCAGGAGTTTTCCACCTTGGAGATACGCTTCCATCCTGCGGTTCAATCGTCGCCGCAGATCGACCGTGATTTGTTTTGCCAAAGCTCCTTCGCTGCTTTCCGGCAAGAGTTTCATCGCGGCGGTTGTCCCGGTGGTCGCGACGAAATGAACCGGTTTGCCCGAAAACATCAGGTCGAATTCGCCGTCGGCTGTTCGGGAGGCCAAGGTTTCGTAATCCGTCCATTCCGTCAACGGCACGTTTCGGCGAAACGATTCGACGGGATCGTTTTCTTGGATCATGTCCTCGAACCGCCGGCGGCGTCCCAGTTCGCAGGTCTTATTACGCTCCAGAATATCCGTGAGTACGGCCGATTGTGTCGCGGTCGGATCCTCGCAGGCCTTTTGAAATTCCCGATAAAGCGATTCCCGATCCAAAGAAGAGAGTTTGTCAAGATTCATCATTCGACGTTCATTGAATTGTTGTACCTCGCAACCGCTTGGCGATCCGCTTGCGTTTTAGCCGCGAAGCGCGCCTTGGGGCAATTATTTCCACACTACATGAAAAAAAGATCCGTGTCAAGATATTTGACGCTCTCGGCGCCGGGTGGAAAAGCGGGTAAAATCTCTTGTGAAGACGACACTTCGCCGACTACCCGGGAGATATGATATGCTCATCATTTTTTCAACGACGAAAACCATTCTATACCATGAAACCCCAACCGACGTTTTTTTCTATGATTGCCTTCCTTTTCATCGTCGGCAACGTTATCACCGCGCTGGCGGTTGAGCCGGCGACGCTCGTCTTCAAGAACGGCGTCGTCTACACCGTCGACGAAAATCGATCCGTCGCCGAAGCGGTCGCCGTCCGGGGTGAAAAAATCGTTTATGTCGGCAATAATCACGGTGTTGAAGAATATGTCGGCGGCAAGACGAAAATCGTCGATTTGAACGGTCGCCTGTTGCTCCCCGGTTTCATGGACGGCCACTACCATGTCGCCGCCGCCCAGAAAAATAAACTGTACGAAATCACGCTTCACGCGGGAACCTCGGTCGACGATTACGTCAAGGCGATTCGAAAATTCGCCGTCGACCCCGGGAACGCCGGTTTGAAAAGAGTCCACGGTTCCGGCTGGATCAACGACGTGTTCGCCGAATACAACAAAGCCCGTTACGGCGAAAAGACCTCGAATCTCGGCCCCGAAGCCGGATTGTTGGACGAAATTCTCGCCGGAACGCCGCTTGAAAACGTTCCCGTGACGATTAATTCCTGGGACGAGCACTCGATCTGGACCAACACGAAGGCGTTGAAAATCGCGAAACTGCTCGCCAATACGGACACTCCGAACCCGAAAGGAGGAAAAATCGAACGAGATCCCTCGACCGGCAAAATCTGGGGTACGTTCCGGGACGAGGCGGGCATTATGCTGACCCGGCGTCTCCCCCCGGTTCGTTACTCGCGGGAACAGTACATCGCCGCGTTAAAACGTTTCGAACGGGAATTGCATTCTTACGGTATTACCGGGGTCATGGGACCGGGCTCCTGCACCGACGGCATTCCGAATCCGGGCGAGGGAGAGCTATACGAAGCGTTGACGTTTTTGGAACATAAAAGCGAATTGAACTTGATCTACCGGCTCTGTTCCTATGCCGGTCCGGAACGCACCGTCAAGGAAAACATCGACCGGGCGATTGCGTTGCGCGAACATCATGCAAAGAACCGCCTGCTGCAATTCAACACGATCAAGATATTCGCCGACGGCGTGGTCGAAGATCGGTCCGGTTATTTGTTGGAACCGTACGCCGACAACACGCCCGAAACAGCGGAGTATCGCGGTCGTCGGATTCGCGATTCCGAGGCGGCAAAGGAATTGGCGACGGAAGCCGATGCACGGGGATTTCAGGTTCACGTTCACGCGATCGGCGACGCTGCTTGTCGAGATTACATTGATGCGATTGAAGCGGCGACCAAAGTCAACGGCGAGCGGGACGCCCGCCACACGATCACGCATCTGCAACTCGTTGCGGAGTCGGACATTGACCGCATGGCGAAGCTGGGGATCGTCGCTTCGGTGCAGCCCTATTGGTTCAACAAACTCGTTTTCGAAGCGGAAAGTCGAACGCTCGGCGTGGAACGGGCGAACCGTGAATATCCGACGCGAAAATTGTTCGAGCACGGACTTATGGTCGCCGGTTCGAGCGATTCCCCGATCACCGACCCGCCGAATCCGTTGGCGGCGATCGAAACCGGCGTGACGCGATGTGTTCCGGGAACGCTTCCCGCCGACCGCGATCCGTTGGGCCCTGAGGAACGAGTGAGCCGTGCGCAAATGATCGAGTGTTTCACGATCAACGTCGCAAGACAGATGTTCCTCGAAACGACGGTCGGCTCCATCGAGCCGGACAAACTGGCCAACCTCGTAATATTGGAACGGAATATTCTCGATGAAAAAGCGGTACCCGATTGGGAAATCGCCAAAACGCCCGTTTCCGCGACCTATTTCTTCGGCGTCCAAGTGTACGACGGGGCTGTCCGGAAATCAGCGGAACTTCCGTGTGAAAAAACGCTCGACGCCGTCTTGCAAAAATAAAGACCTGCCTGCGACGACATAAACCTTCACGAAAACTTTACAACCGTTATTTGGCAATCATGCTGGAACGCTACTTCAAAATCGGCGAACGAAATAGTACGATATTCCGGGAAAGCATGGCGGGGGTCGTTACGTTCATGGCGATGGCGTACATTCTTTGCGTCCAGCCCGCGATCATGTCCGGGAAACAGTTCGGCATGGACACCGGCATGGACGCCGCCGCGCTCGTCACGACGACCTGTCTCGCGGCGGCCTTCGGGTCGCTCCTCATGGGTTTATGGGCCAATTATCCGATCGGCCTGGCGCCGGGAATGGGGGAAAACATTTTCGTCGTCCTCGCGGTTATTCCGGCCTGTGCCGCTTTATTGGGACAAGATGCCGGAACCGCTCCGGCATGGCAACTCGCTCTCGGCGTCGTTTTGATTTCCGGCGTTTTGTTTGCCGTTCTCTCGTTTTTGAACATCCGTAAATATCTCGTCGAAGCGATCAGTCCAAGTTTGCGCGGCGGTATCTCCGCCGGCATCGGCTTGTTCATCGCCCTGCTCGGATTGCAACACGCCGGAGTCGTCGTCAGCCGGAATGACTTGTATGTACTCGGCCCGATGACGGAGACGCCGGGTCCGTTCGTCTTCCTCGTCGGACTTGTCGTCACGGCATCGCTGCACACGCTTCGGGTTCGCGGTTCCCTGCTGTTCGGGATCGTCGTTTCGATGTTCGTCGCCGCCTGCTTCGGAAAAATCGGGTTGGTCCAACCGTTTGGCCTTCCCGCCGATCCGATGCCGGTCGTCGCCAAGGCCGATCTTGTCGGAGTGTTTCAACATCTCCGCGAACTCGGCCCGATGGTTGTGATCCTGACTTTCATGGCGCTGTTCGACACGCTCGGAACGGTCGTCGCCGTCGGAACGCGCGCCGGGTTGATCAAGGACAACGAATTTCCGAACGTCGAACGGGTTTTCGCGACGGATGCCACGGCGACGGTCGTCGGCGCCGTACTCGGACACAGCACGACGACGGCTTACGTCGAGAGCGCGAGTGGCGTTGAAAGCGGCGGTCGAACCGGTTTGGCGGCCATCGTCACGGGTGCTTGTTTCTTGCTCGCGATGTTTTTCTCGCCGTTTTTGCTGATGGCGGCCGAATACCAGCCGATTACGGCGGCGGCACTCGTCACGGTCGGCGCGTTGATGTTGCAAAGCGCCGCCCACATCGACTGGGATGATTTCAGCGAATCGGTTCCGGCGTTCCTTCTGATGGTCGGCATCCCGTTATCGTACAGCATCGCGGATGGTTTGATCGTCGGCTTCGTCACGTATCCGCTGATCAAATTGTGCAGCGGCAAGGGACTCCGGATCAGTTGGATTCTGTACGTCCTGGCCGCCGTCCTGATCGCTTACGTCACTTGGATCAAATAGAACACGGCAGTCCCGAAACCGGCATTTCGCTCGAAAAAACATGTCAACGAATCGCCAAAGAAAATGTCAAACGACGACTTTCCGTTAAAAGAATTGATTTCCGCCGATCGGATCGGCAAGCGGGTCGTGGAACTGGCGCATCGGATCTCACGGGATTATTGTACGACATCGAACGAAACCGGCAAGCCGCTTGTTTTGCTGGGTGTGATGAAAGGGAGCTTCATGTTCCTGTCCGATTTGGCGAGAGCGTTGTCCATTCCGGTCGAAATCGAATTCGTCGCGATTACCAGTTACGGCGACGAACTCGCTTCATCGGGCTCGCCGCGAACCGTCGTCGGAATGTCGGTTCCGCTCGAAGGCCGGGACGTGCTTGTCGTCGAGGACATCGTCGATTCGGGGCGTACGCTGGAATTTCTGCTTGAATATCTCAAGACGTTTCGAGCGAGAACAATCGCAACATGTACGCTTTTGAACAAGTCGGAGGCGCGAGTCGTGTCGGTTCCCGTCGATTACATCGGTTTCGCGGTACCGCCGCAATTCGTCGTCGGCTACGGTCTCGACGCCGCCGGTCGGTATCGGGAATTGAACGCAATCCATACGTTGGAAACGCGGAAATGAGCGGTTGAATCGAAAAAACAGCTCGAAAATTGCAGGTGTCAAAGCCGTTTCTCTCGACAAAACGGTCGATTTCCAGTAAAATGAATGGGGGTGCGTTTCGTATCTCTTTTGTCCAATCATTTTCAACCAATGGATGTCCTTACCATCGGCAAACGATCTCTTGGAAAAAAACCGACTCTTCTATTGTTCATTGCCGTTTCGATATCGGCACTGTTTTCGACCGCCTGCAATTCAGGCGGTGGAAGATCGCAACCTCTTTCCTCAACGGAGAAGATTTCCACGCTGTCGCAACTCGACGACCCCCGATTCCTGATTGGCGGCAGCGTTGGAACCCTTTCACTCCGGGAAGGGGAAGCCAAACTACCGAATGCGCGATTCAAGTTGTTTCCGCTTCTTTCCGACGCCTACCTCGCCTTGGAAATGAAAAAAATCGACGCCGTCGTCTAT
Organism: Thermoguttaceae bacterium; assembly: GCA_031549705.1. Taxonomy (GTDB): domain Bacteria; phylum Planctomycetota; class Planctomycetia; order Pirellulales; family Thermoguttaceae; genus WRKP01. Next base: position 20,799 of record JAVBPI010000240.1, on the reverse strand, counting down.
GATCGCCCCCCGATGGAATATGTGGTCCTTAGCCGACCGAACCTGATCGTCCTGCCGGAGAACATCGCGATGGGACACATCGCCGTCGGAGCTCCGCTTAAAAACAAAGCGCTCGTCGCAAGGGTCAACGATTTCATCCGGCAATACAGGTCGGACGGCACGTACGATGAGATGTACGAACGTTGGGTCAAATCGAAAAACCTGAGAATGCCGGACATTCCCGTTCCAAAATTTCCGACGGAAACCGTCGTGATCGGATGCGACTGCCAGAACGAACCGATGACGTTCATGACCGACAACGGCCGGGTCTCCGGGTTCGACATCGAATTCGTCAAGCGGTTGACGTTGTTCCTAAATGTCGACTGCGAAATGCGGATCATGGACTACGAAGCCCTGTTTCCTGCTGTTGCTTCGGAAAAAATCGACCTCGCCGTCGCCAATATAGACGCCTCGGAGGAACGCGAAGAGACGATGTTATTTTCGGACGATTATATCGAGAGTCCGATTTCCGTCATGATTCGCAAGTCGGATTCCGCGTTGCACGCAATGGAAGTCGAAAACGCCGACGGCGATTTCGTCCAGTGGTTCGCGGGTTCCGGCGAAGCGTTCGTCGCCAGTTTTAATCGCACGTTTATTCGGGAAGGACGCTGGAAATTGATCGTCGACGGATTGAAAACGACGATTATCATTACGGTTGCGGCGGCGATTCTCGGGACGCTGCTTGCGTTCGGCGTCTGTTCGATGCGGCGTTCAAGTAATGTCTGGCTCCGATACGCCGCCAAGACGTACATCGCGCTGATGCAGGGAATGCCGATGCTGGTGATTCTAATGATCCTCTATTACGTGGTCTTCGCGAGAGTCGATCTTGATGCGATCATCGTCGCCGTGATCGGATTCGCGATGAATTTTTCCGTTTACGTCGGCGAGATGATGCGGGCCGCGATCGACGGAATTCCCAAAGGACAATACGAAGCGGCGATGGCGCTCGGGTTCAAACGGTCGACGGCTTTTCGAAAAATCATTTTTCCGCAGGTGCTCCGCAGGATACTGCCGGTTTATCGCGGCGAATTCATCAACATGCTCAAGATGACCTCCATCGTCGGGTACATTGCGATCCAGGATTTGACGAAGATGAGCGATATCATCCGCGGCAGGACGTACGAAGCGTTTTTTCCGTTGATCGCCACCGCGATCATTTATTTCGTCGTCGCCCACCTGTTGGCGTCAGTACTTTCCGTCGTGGAATTTCGGTTGGACCCGCGCAATCGTCGCACCGTGAAAGGAGGAAACGGCCAATGATCAAGGTCGAACATCTCCGCAAAAGTTTTAACGGCACGGAAATACTTCGGGACGTCGACGCGGTGATCGAAAAGGGGGAAGTCGTGTCGATCGTCGGGCCGTCGGGAACCGGCAAAAGCACGTTCCTGCGCTGCCTGAATTTGCTGGAACGGCCTGACGGCGGAAGTATTTACGTCGACGGCGAAAATATTCTGGACAAAAAATCGCCGGTCGACCGGCTCCGCAGGAAAATGGGGATGGTGTTCCAGCAGTTCAACCTGTTCCCCCATTTGTCGGTGGTCGAGAACATCATGCTGGCGCCGCGTTCGCTCCTGAGATTATCGAAACGGGAAGCCCGCGACCGTGCCGCAATGCTTCTTGCCAAGGTCGGACTGAACGGAAAAGCGGATGCGCTTCCCGATGAACTCTCCGGCGGCCAACAGCAGCGGGTCGCGATCGCGCGGGCGCTGGCGATGAAACCGGAAATCGTTCTTTTCGACGAACCGACCAGTGCGCTCGATCCGACGATGGTCGGAGAGGTGCTTTCCGTGATCCGCGACCTTGCCGAAAGCGGTATGACGATGGTTATCGTAACACATGAAATGCGGTTCGCCCGGGATGTTTCCAGCCGCGTGTTCTACATGGACGAGGGGATCGTGTACGAGTCGGGGCCGCCGAAGGAAATCTTCGAAAATCCGAAACGGGAAAAGACGCGGGCCTTCATCCGCCGGATCGGCCTGTTTCGTGCCGACTTGGATGGCAAGGATTTCGACCTGTATCAACTGCGGGGGAAACTCGACGATTTCGCCGTGAAGCATTTATTGGACGAAAAGAAACGAAACACACTGCACTTGATCGTCGAAGAACTTCTCGTCAACCTCCTGTTTCCGTACACGGAGAAGGTCCGACTCTCCGTCGGCGTCCCGGAGGAGTCGAAAACCGTGGAGATCAAGGCGACGTGGTGCGGTTTCGGCGGGAATCCGTTGGACGGCGACGACGAATCCGGCGAAATGGCTCGGACGATTTTGAAAAAAAGATGCACGAAAATCGTGTTTTCCGCCGGTGCGGAAACTGTCTCCGACGAATTGAACCTTGAATTATTCAGTGAAACGACATGAAAGTGAACACGACGATCAACGGAAACGTTTTGACGGCGACCGTGGAAGGGAGCGTCGACAGCGTTACGGCTCCCGAACTGGAAAATACGCTGGAATCGCAATGGGACGGAATTACCGAACTGATATTGGACTTCGCCGGCGTGAAATTCCTTTCCAGTGCGGGGCTCCGTGTCATCATGCGTGCCGAAAAGCGGATGAAGGGAAAGCTGATTCTCCGAAACGTTTCCGAGAACGCGAAAGAGGTCTTCGAGATTACCGGCTTGGCACGCCTCTTCATGATCGAACCGTAGGTTGTCTTGAAACACTTGAACTCGGCGATTTCGCTCAACCCGCAAAACGCTGAAAAAGACCGCCAACATTGCAAGCAATTGACGGGAACCGACGACGAGGATGAAAGTTGAGTCGCCGAATTTTCCCCTGCCGGACCGTGCTACGGGATGGTACGATTGAAAGTTTGTTTTTGTCATGTCCAACCACAACTTTATGAATTTTCACATCAAACATTTACGAATTGCCATTTTTCTCTTGGCCGTATGTCTGCCGTTGTCGGTAGGTCACTTCGTCCATTCCCAGGAAAAAACGGTAATCCCCTCGCCCGAAATCAAGTTCATTCCGCTCACTCCGGCCGACGGTACAAATCCCGATAAAAAAGTCCGTTTGAGAATCGTTTCGTTCAATGATTTTCATGGAAATTATCGTGAAAAAACCGATTCGCTTGGCGCCGCGAAATTTATTACCGCAATCGAACGGTTTGCGAATGACCACCCAAAGGATTATCCGACAAGTGTTTATACTTTTTGCGCCGGTGACACTTTTTTCGGAACCGCCTTGTCTCATTATTCGACATTGGATCGAACGAGCGGCAAAGAAAAGCCCGATTCGCCGTCCGGTCGATTTCTTGCCTTGGCCCATGTCACCGCCGCTTGTATCGGTAATCATGAATTCGATTGGGGGGCGTCCTTTCTGGAAGACCACCTGAAGAAATCCGTCGTCGTACTCGACGGTAAGCCTCATCCGATCTACTCCGCGAGCAATATATTGAACAAAACGACCCGACAGCCGCCGGGTGGCGTTTCCGCTTTCGACATCATCAGCCCGGCAGGAACAGACTACAAGATCGCGATCATTACGCTGACGACATTGGAAGCGGTAACCAAATCGCTTCCCGCCGCGACGGATTGTTACGTTTTCGAACGACCGAGTGCCGCGGCCAAGCGACTCATGGAGACGATAAAAGATGTCGACGCCTTCATTTTCCTGACACACATGGCATCGGTTCAGTTCACGGGAGGCTGGATCTCGTTTTTGCGCGACGAAGAGGAAATGCGTGAATTGATCAAGCTGAAACCGCTTGCCATCATTACCGCGCACTCGCATCAATTCGTTTCTGGACAGGTCGATGGAGTTCCGATCATTCAAGCCGGTTGCCATGGAAACGGTCTTGCTTCGATCAATTTCATCATCGACCCGGAACGACGTTCGATCCTTGAGGAGTCGCGGAATTTCGTCAATTTATTCCCCGATCGTGAGAGTATTCCGCCCGATCCGAAAATGGAAAGAGTGATCGTCGAAGCCGTCGAGTCGTGTCATTTTTCAACGCTCGGTACGGTTCGCGATACCTTACGGAAAGATCGAAATACGATGAACGACCTTGGCTCGCTTGTCACCAAGGCCTTGACGACGTCCTTTCCCGAAACGACAAAGGAGGAACCGGTGTTGGCTTTTCAGCACGGCGGCGGCATCCGCGCCGATTTGCCGAAAGGACCGATTACGGAAGAGGATTGTTTCAACATCCTGCCTTTCGTGGGTCGAATGTGCCTGTGCCGACTGCCCGGTAACGACGTCCTGAAACTCCTGCGGGAAGGCTTGACGAATAAAAACGGTTGCCTTCAATGTTCCTCCATGACTTTTTACTATGATTCCGTCGCCGCCAAGCGTTCCGATTTCAAGCACGTGGCGTTTACCGAAAAAGGAAACCGTTACTGGATCGAACCGGAAAAGGAATATTGGGTCGCCTTGGACCGGTTCATCGTTTCGGGCGGAGACGGGTACGATCGAAGCATTTTCGAAAACCGTATCGTTATTGCGGACGGCCCGTTGCCCCGGGATGTTTTAGCGAGGTATTTCAAGGACGATTTGAAAGGCGACATCGTTTTTTCCGAATCGGACCACCCCGCCTTCGTCGTCATGCCGAGCGCGTCCGCCGATTTTCGAGGAGCGCCGCCGGCATCCGAATCCCTGCAAAAGCTGCCGCGGACATCGACGCCGTGAAATACTTTCGAAACGGTAGTGTCGACCATATCGAATTCCCAACAAAAGCCGGAAGGGAGCCGCCGTGTTTCTTTTTCTGGCCGGCGCACTGACGGTGTGTTGAGTTTGCCGTATCAACCGACCGTCATTACGGCGAGTACGCCTCAATTCCGGCTGTTGTGGACGTTTACCAAATCCGTCGCAGACCGAGGTTGACCCAATGTTCGTCGTAACGGTCGCCGACCGTGAAATCGTAAGACACATAGGTCGTCGTCCGTTTCGACAACGCCCAATCGAGTCGACCGCCGAGTACTCCGCTACTCCGACCGATATTCGGGCCGCAGGAGGCGAATCCGACTTCCGGCACGTCGCTGAACCACGAGTCCAGCAATGCGTAACGGTCGAGGAATTCGTAACGATAGAATCCGTGAGCCGCGAGGCTCCACTTGCCGCGACGCCATTCGACTTCGCCGCCCAAGCGTAATCGCAACGAATTCAAATCGTCGCCGCCGACGTTTAAACCGAGACCGTTCAGATTGCTTTCGGTATAACCCTTTTGGTGAACCAACATGTAATCGAGTCCGGCGATCGGTGTCAGGCGACGATTGCCTTTCTGATAATCACGGCCCAGCGACATGCCTAACCGAAAGAGGTGATCGTCGACTTTCGAGTCGTGTCGGGTGTCCGAGTAATCGTAACGTCCTTGGTCGAATCGGGCATAGGAATATCCGGCGACCAGTTCGCCCCAGAGTTTTCGCCGCAGATCGGTTCGAATCGCGGCAAGGAAACCGTAGGAATCGAAATCGGTATCAGTCCGACTTCCGTCGATTTTTCCGTGCGTATAATCGAACGCGGCCCCGAAAACCGTGTTGCGGCCCAAGCCGTCGACTTTACGTCCGAGTCCGGCGCGTATTCCCCAGGCGTCGAGATCGAGATCCGAATAGGAATCCGATGCGGCATCGTATCGGGCGAAATTTCCGTGACCGGAAAACCAACCCTGCCACGGATTTTTCGCAACGCAACCGCTCGCGGCCTCGCAGGGATCGCAGCCCGTCGTCCGCTGACGTCGCAAGGCGTCGATGTTCCGACTCAAGCCGAATTGGCCGGAATCGGTCAAGTTGACGAGCATTCCGGCGTACATCGTCGCCTGCCACGGCGTGAGTCCACGGGCGATATCGGCAATTTCCGAAACGTTTTCAGCCCTGTCCATCGCGCTGTAGGCGTCGACCAGCGGCCGTGCTTTCGGATTTTCAAGGACGGACGGCAGGTTTCTTTCCATCGATCGAGCGACGGCTCGATTATTTCCGTCCAGATAATCCGAGGCGTACGCCGTTCGTGTTATCGCAAGTCGGTATTCCCTTCGGTCGGCGGATTTCAGCGCCTTGATGTCCAGTGTCAACGTGCTTTCAGGACCGTCGAAGGTTCCCCGAATCCCGTTGAGAATGTCGTGCAGAAAGACGCCGCCGACCGTTCCGTTCTTCTTCAACGCAACGGAATCGAACTCGCCGAGTTCCAGTTTCGCGCCGTCGGCGATTGTCGTGCCGAACATCGTCGCCATGATGCCGGGGATTCCGTTGCGATCGATGTCGAGTCGGAGAATCGAATCCTTTCCGAACGAAGACGTTCCCGCAACGGCTGCATATCCGATCATATCGCCGGGCATCAACCGCAAAACGCCGCTTCGCATGTCGAAATGGTTTTCGACATAAATCGCGGCGCCGCCTTGTATCGTGTTTCGTGTTTCTCCACTCACCGTACCGTTATTCACGACGAAATCGCCGTTGTCGATTTGGAGTCCGGTTCCATCGGCGTCGGATCGGGCATCCAGCACGCCATCGGTCAAGAGATAATCACCGTTCTCCAAAATGATTCCCTGTCCGAACAAGCCGAGCTTGCCCGTCGTTCCCGTCGCGAGAACCCGCCCGCCGTTTTGTACGAAATTGCCGTTTTCAACCGTCACCCCCTCGCCGTAATCGGTTCCGACGGCTTCCAGGGTTCCGCCGGTCATGCGGTAATTCCCGAAATAGACGGTGATACCGCGACCGAAGTGTTCGCCGTAATCGACAGACTCGAAATTACCGTCGCCGAAAGCCGAAACGGTCGCGTTTTCGGCGATGAAATCTCCTTCCGGTACGAAAACGCCGAATCCGCCGTTCTCGCCGACTGCGTGCAAACTGCCGTTCGCCAATTCGTAGTTGCCGACGTACAGGTGAATTCCTTGTCCGGGAAACTGTTCCGATCCCAGGATTCCCCGGGCGACGACAAGGCCGCCATTCTGGACGAAATTACCGTCGTACAACTTTACCCCCGCCGCGAAATCGGTTCCAAGACTGTCGAGAGTTCCTCCGTTCATGCGGAAATCACCCTCGCCAACCAATATCCCGCTACTGAACGTTTGATCCAGCCCGGGAAAATCGGCGAATCCGTTTCCGTACGCCGAGATCGTCGCGCCGTTCGCCGTGAAGTCGCCGTGATCGAGAAGGATTCCGGCGTTGCCAAACTCACCGTCAGCGTTCACTTCGCCGTCGGTGACCGTATAGTTTCCGTTCAATATGACAATGCCCTGTCCGGCAAGACCTTGTTGACCGGCGATTCCCTTTGCCGTCACGCGACCGCCGGTCTGGATGAAATTCCCCTCCTGCAACGTGATGCCCTCGCCGTAATCCGAACCGGTCGCATCCAGCGTGCCGCCGTTCATCCGGAAGTTACCTTTGTAGAGCATGATGCCGCGTCCGTACGAGTCGTCGTCCGGCGGTGAAGGGAGATATCCGTCGCCGGTTGCCGTGATCGTCGCGTTCGTCGCCGTGAAATCGCCGTCGACCAATCCCAAGGCATAGAACCCGTAACATCCGATCGAGTCAAGCGTTCCGTTCTCAACCGTGTAGTTTCCATCAAGGAGCACGATCCCCTCGCCGCAATTTTGTTGCGCATCGGGAGTCGTCCGGACGACGACCTGGCCGCCGTGTTGGAGGAAGTCGCCGTTTTCAAGGAACATTCCGAGGCCGTAGTTCGTACCCTCGGCGTACAACGTGCCGCCGTTCATTCGGAAGTCGCCGTCTTTGGTCAGGATTCCGATACTGAGATCGATCTCCTCAGGGGCCTGTCCGTAACGAAAATATCCGTCGCCGCGAGCGGTCGTCACGGCATCGGTCGCAACGAAATCGCCGGCGAGGCACAATCCGATGCCTCCGTTCGTTCCCGAAGCGTTCAAGGAACCGGCGTTCGATAGGGAAAACTCACCGTCGATCAGCAGGCCGAGATTGGACGGCGTCATTCCCTCGAAATTCAGCACGGAATTTCCGACGGCGAGTTTGCCGATGAACGGATTGGTTCCCGACCAGGGATCGTCGCTGCTTCCCGTCGCCGTATCGGTCGCCCGATAGTCGCCGTCGTGGAGCCGATAAACGCCGTCGACAAGCGTCGAGTGATTGGTGATTTCGTTCTGGATATTATCCGCGGCGGTCCAATGAATCTGTGCGAAACTCGTTCGCGAAATCAGCAGAGAAACGGCTAAAACGATAAAAAGCGTATGTCGCATGGATTTTACAAAAAAATCAAAATGGGGCCGAGATTCCGAAAACGTCGGTGTGCAGGACGTGTGCCGTGTCCCGATCGCTTTCAGACCGGCGTTGTCCCGAATGAGGTTATACCGTCATCGTTTATCGACATTCGCGGAGGTACAGTCGAAATAAAATGAATAAACAGCATTCATTTGCTGACAAATCGGTAAAATCATCGCAATCGCTCATCCCATTGCCGGAAGTGACCAAAAATTTTTCGATTCATCCCTGTTGAACTGACCATTCCTTTAAGTGGCGGTTCAAGAAACGTCGATAAAAGGGACGACTACCGATTATTCCCGGTTCCCAAAGAGCCGAAAATCGTTGCCGCCGTTACAAGTCGCCCAATCTGCCGTCTTTGGGAACGTCCATGCCGAACAGCATCATCGACCGTGCCGTACAATCGTTGTTTTCCCAACTCAAAAAAGCGAGCCGTCTTACGAGCCGGAACCTGTGGTCCCGGTCTTCACGCTTCCTGACGGGCGCGGCGTTGATCGCCGTTCTGGCTTTTGCGGAAAACGCTCCGTGGGCGGGCGCCCAGGAAATCACGTACAACCCCGGTGAGACGAAAACCGCCGGAATCGCGGTTCCCGCCGGGGGAACGGACGTCGTCATCGCCGCTCCGGGCACGAATCCTGCGACGGAAACCGGCGATATCACCGGGACCGGTCCGCTGACGTTCACTGTTCAGTCGGGCGTCAATGATCCGCTTTTACAACTGCGGGGCGAGAACACCGGTTTCACCGGCACGGTCGACTTTAATTACGGAACGCTCAACTTCGCGGAGAGCCGTAATCTTTTCGGGACGATGAGTAAGCTCTCTTTCAACGGAAACGCAACCGATCCTCGAAACAGCGCCGTCACCACGGCAATTTTGAGCGGCGGCGATGTCGATGCCGCCGTGACCGTTTCCCGGCAGGCGTGGCAACTGCCAACGCTGCAAATCGATGCCGGAGCCGCACTGACAATCGACGGTACTGGGGGAGCCACACAGCGCATGGTCGTAACGTTCGGAAATGCCGGGAGTTTCGATCTCCAAAGTGGTGCGTCCCTAAAATTTTCGAACAACGTGAGCGACAGCAGCGTTTACGGTGGAGCGCTCAATGTGGAAAGCGGCGGTCTGCTGGCGTTGACCCGGGACTCTTCGGCAGGGCGCTACGAATTCAGCGGAAATACTGCCGGTTACGGTGGCGGGTTGGCCAACCAATTGGGATATCTGAGTCTCACCGGAGCCGATTTCACCGGAAACACGGCGAATTCACAGGGCGGGGCCTTTTACAACAGCGGAACCGCCGTTCTGACTGACAGCGTCTTTTCCGGAAACATGGTGACCGGCCCAATAACCTATGGTGGAGCGATCTACAATTCGGGCACGCTTACGCTGACCGACGCGAGTTTTACCGGCAATTTCGTCAACGGTAGCCTTTTGGCTTTCGGCGGTGCGATCTGGAATGGGGCGGGAACCGTCAACCTGAATGTTTCCGACGGAAAAACCTCGTTGTTCAGCGGCAACGTCGTCAAGAACATGATGGTGACATCGGCCAATTCCATCACGTTCGCCAACCCGGGAAACTCGACACTCCGAATCGCCAACGACGGCGTTCTCGACATGCGCGATCCCATGAACAAAGATGGTGCCGGAACGACGACGATCGCGCACGCCGGCGGCGGAACATGGAAATTGGGCGGTACCAACGCGTTTTCCACCGGCACCACCCGAATGACGGTCGAGTCCGGAACCTTGTATCTTTATCGGGCCGATGAAGTGGCCAACCCGAACAGCCAAGGTCTAGGAGCCGGTGTCAATGAAAAGGTCAAGGCCGGAACGCTCTCGATGACCACGGCGGGAAGTTCGTTCACGCTCGGCACCGATACCGCCGGGGCACGGCTGAATGTCGGCGGCGGCAACAGTATCGCTACCCAAACGCTCACGCTGAAGAGCGGCTCGACGCTCGGTTTCGATTTCAAGGCCGCGACCGTCGGATCATCGATGCTCACGCTCGCCGGAACAACGATTACCATTGGGACCGGAATCACGGTCGATCTTCTTTCACCGAATTCGATGGCGGGCACGTACACCTTGGTTCAGGGCGGCGACTTCAGCGGTGTCGGAAAGCTCGATGCCGCTCCGACCTACCAAGGTCAATCGATTGCCGGAACACGCCTTGACGGACTTTACATCTTGACGGGAAACAACGACAACATCACGCTCAAACAGACCGCCGACTTTTCGAACAAGAACGTGACGTGGAACGGCGGCGCGACCGGCGACTGGGACATCACGACGGCGAACTGGTACGAAGATGGAATTCCGGCAACGCCGATAAAATTCTTCGACGGCGACGCCGTCACGTTCGCGACGACGGAGGACACGATCGTGAACATTCAGGGGACGCAAAAAACGGTGTCCGGAATGATCGTGAACAACACCGGCAATTTGACGATCAACGGCAACATCGTCGCCGATTCGGCCTCGTCGATAGGTGTAGTTGCGAACACCGGCAAGTTGGTCAAGAGCAACACCGGCACGCTGACGCTCAACGGAGCGAACGAATTCAAGAACGGCGTCGAAATGACCGGCGGCACGGTGGTTCTCGGCCACAACCAGGCGCTCGGAAGCTGGACGGCGGGCAGCGACGTCGCAGCTTCCGGCGGCGTCTTGCTGACGACCGGTGCGTCGACGATCCAAGTCGACGCCGACCGCACGATCCGGAACCATTTCCAGCTCGGTACGGCCGCCAACCGTACGGGCAAACTGGCCTTCGTCATTGCGCCGGGCAAGACGCTGAGGATTTCCGGCGTGGAGAACACGTCGACGAACAACTACCTCGGCAGAGGCGGCGCGCTCACCGTGAACGTCCCCGGCGCGAACGCCACGACGAGTCCCTTGTCGTTCACGGATGGCCACCTTGTCTTTTCGGACAACAGTTCATACGAATATGGTGGCGCGGTGGGGGCGTATTTCAACGGTGCCAATCAACCTTCGGTGTTGGACTTCCGCGGTCTTGAAAGCCTGACGTTGACGGGGAACATCGCGGGCAATGCCGGTTATGGCTCTGGCGGCGGCATTTATTCTTATTCTTGTTCTTCTTCTTCTTCCTCGGTGTCGTTAGGCGATTTTTCGACGTTGACGGGGAACATCGCGGGCAATGCCGGTGAGGGCGCTGGCGGCGGCATTTTTTCTTCTTCTTTTTCTTCTTCTTCTTCTTCGGTGGCACTTGGCGCTCATGCGACGTTGACGGGTAACATCGCGGGCAATGCCGGTCCTGGCTCTGGCGGCGGCATTTTTTCTTCTTCTTCTTCTTCTTCTTCTTCTTCTTCGGTGGAACTTGGCGCTCCTGCGACGTTGACGGGGAACATCGCGGGCAATGCCGATTATGGCTCTGGCGGCGGCATTTTTTCTTCTTCTTCTTATTCTTTTTCTTCTTCCTCGGTGTCGTTAGGCGATTTTTCGACGTTGACGGGGAACATCGCGGGCAATGCCGGTTATGGCGATGGCGGCGGTATTTTTTCTTTTTCTTCTTCTTCTTCTTCTTCGGTGGCACTTGGCGCTCATGCGACGTTGACGGGTAACATCGCTGGCAATGCCGGTGATGGCGATGGCGGCGGCATTTTTTCTTCTTCTTATTCTTCTTCTTCTTCGGTGGCACTTGGCACGGGGTCCTACTTGACGTCGAACCGCGCGGGGGGCGGTAATGGAGGTGGGCGGGGAGGGGCGATCCACGTCCATTCCGTCAGCGGCGTTTCGCAATTGTCTGTTTCCGGCGACACGTATTTCCAGGGCAACCTCGTCAGCGGAGGAGGGACCAATAGCTTGGGCGGTGCGGTTTACATTGATGGCGGCGCCGGTTCCTTCGTGTCGCTCGACGCCGCGGCCGGTGACATCGCGTTTTCCGGCAACAAGATCGGCGTGGACACGTCGGACATCAACGCCATCGACCCGACTACCGGCACGGCGAACTCGATCCACCTGCAAGCGAACACGAAGCTCGACCTGAAAGGCTCAGGGAACATCTACTTCGACGACCCGATCTCCAGCGGCACGGGCGGCAACAACAGCCTCGTGAAGAGCGGCACCGGCTTCGTGCAGTTCGTCGGCAATAACGTACTGAATACGACGGACTTTGCCGGGACGAATTCCGTCGACGTGCAAGCGGGCACGTTCCGTGTCGTGAACAGCGGCACGGACAGTTTCGACGCCACCGGCGCGGGCGCGTTCAACGTCGCCGGAACCCTGGCCGGTCAAGGCACGATCAAGGCGAACGGCTTCACGATTTCCGGCACGCTTTCCCCCGACGGCAAGACGTTCCAGCACGGCGTGTTCGACGAAACAACGAACAGCTTCGCCGCCGCCGACTTGAGCATGACCGCCGCCGAAAAAATCGGCACGCTCACCCTCGTCGGTGACACGACCCTCGACGGCACGACGCTGACCGTCGACATCGTCGCGTTGAATTCGTACGATATAATCGCTGTCGACGGCGCCGTCGCCTTCACCGGAACGAACAAGGTCGCCGCCGCCGACGGCAGCGCCAATGGCACGTACGATATTTTGACCTCGACCGCCGACATGACGCTCAACGACGGCGACTTCGCCCCGATCACCGGCACCGGCGCCGACGGGTATTCCTACGTTCGCGGCAGTGCCGTGCAACTCAAAAACGGCAATGACAAGATTCTGCAACTGAAACTCGACACGACCCAAAACACGACGCTGACTTGGACGAACGAAACGACCAACGGCAACTGGAGCACGCTCGCCGCCGACGCCAACTGGTCGGACAATCCCATCGGAGTTGCCACGGAAAAACGCTTCATGACCGGCGACACGGTGATATTCACCGACACTTACGGCGCCACGCCGGGAAGCATTGCCGTCGCGGCGGGCGGTGTTTCGCAAAACGGCATGACCATCGCGGGCAGTGGCAACTGGACGTTCACCGGCGGCGCGATCGGCGGCAGCGGCGGCCTCACGATGAACGGCTCCGGTACCGTGACCTTCACGAACGACAACACCTATGCCGGCGCGACGAATATCAACACCGGTACGCTCAAGCTCGGCGACGGCGGCACCACCGGCAGCCTCGACGGCACCAGTGCCGTCACCATCGCCGGTGGAGCGAATCTCGTCTTCCACCGAAGCGACGTTTTTACTTCCGAGGACGGTTTTCTCGTTACGAACAGCGTGACCGGTTCCGGCAACATGATTTTCCGGGGCGTGAATACCGCGAATCAATCTTCGTACAAATTCACGGGAAACAGTTCGACTTTCAGCGGAACGATCGGCATCGAAAACGGCGCCCGACTCATTCTTCAGGGAAACGTCCCCGACCTGACGAATTCCATCACGGTCGCAAGCGGCAGTCAGGTTTATCTCGCTTCCGGTCACAATTACGCCAATCAGATCACGATCAGCGGTAACGGCTGGACGGAAAATGCCGGACAACTCGGCGTCTTGCGGTTCGGCGACGAAGCGAGCTTGAGCGGCAACGTCACGCTGGCGGGAAACTCACGCATCACCGCGATCACCGCCGAGGCGACGATTTCCGGTATCATCGACGACGGCGTCAGCTCTTACGGTATCGAAAAGACCGGTAACGGCACGTTGACGCTTTCCGGCACGAACACTTACGGTGGCGGCACGACGGTTTCCGATGGTAAAATCATCTCGCAAAACGTCGGTGCGTTCGGTTCCGGCGGCGTGGAAATCAAACCCGCCGCGACCGTTGAAACCGAAGTGGCGACTTTCGGCAACGCTCTGACCGGCACCGGAACGTTTGCCGCCAATCTTGCCACGTCGAGTACTTCCTTCACCTTCGGTAATACGGTCGGAAACGGCTTCACCGGAACTGTTCGGATGATGCAGGGGAACATCGACCTCGACAACGCGAACAACTACGCCGTTCTGCAAAACGCCGCTCTTCAACTCGACGCGAATTCCAGCACGGAAATCACGCAGAACCGTTCGATCAAAGGGCTCACGATGAATGGCGGTGCCTTGAAGTTCGACGTGACGACCATCGGTCCGGACGGTCAATTGACCGTCGCCGACCTCGACACGACCGGCGGCGGCACGATCATGATGGACGTGAACAAACCGATCGACACCACGATTCCCACGATGGAGAATTGGTACGATTACGGTGGCAGTTCCCCGGCGGTGCAATATCGGATCGTCAACGCCACGAATAGCGTAAACGGCGACGGTACCCTGCTCGCCTGGAAGGATTACCAAGGCTACGCACTCGGTTCGCAAGCCCGAACGATCAATGACGGCGCGGGAGATGTCGGCACCGCGACTTTCGGTTACGCGGGTACCGTCGACAACAAAGGCATTCTAGTCGGTTACACGCTCACGCAGCTTTCGGCCGATCCCGGAAAGACCATCGTTCTCGACAGCACCGGCGCGTTTGGCACGATTTTGAACGCCAAGTTGACCGGCGACGGCGGCTTCATGTTCAACGGCGATACGGACGTCTTCGTCGGCAACGTGACCAGTGACTACACCGGCGCAACACAAATCGACGAGAACCATACCGTAACGATGCTGACGGACAAGGCCTTCGGCAAGACGACGTATCTCGGATTGACACGCAACGCGAAACTCGACATGAACGGTAAGTCACAGACCGTCGAAACGGCGACCGTCGCAAGCGGGACGGAAATCACTCTCGGCGATCTGACTTTGACACAAGGCGGCGAAATCGCGGGCACGCTGAAAGGCGGCGCAACGACATATCTTCAATTGACGGGCGGCATGACCAACATCACGGGCGATTCCTCGACGTTCGCCGGAACCGTACGACAATCGGACGGAACCGTCAACCTCGATTCCGCGACGAACCTCGGCGGCACGTTCGACCAGACCGCCGGGACGCTGAACTCGTTTGACGGTGCAACATTAAATAACGCGACGTTCAAGGGAACGGTCACGCCGGTGGGAACGCTCAACGTCGCTTCGGTGACTTTCGACGGAGCGACCGTCAACCTCGGCTCGCTGACGGCAGGCAATATAATCAGCAGCACCTCGGCCGTTTCGTTCGCGAATACCGTCGTTAATGTCGACGCAGCCGGAATCCTGGCCGACACGACTTACACGCTGATCGATTACGCCACCTCCAACGCAACCGGCGTTAAGGTCGCGGCAACGAGCCTCGGTGACAATCGCGGCGGCGAATACTTTACGAACACCGCCTTGATGTATGACGTCGTCGTCGGCAACACGACGCTTTACTGGAACGGCACGCCGACCGCCGGAACATGGAACACGACCGCAGAGAATACCAACTGGTCGAACGGCAACTTCGACACGTTTTTCAAGACCGGCGATACGGTCGTTTTCGACGGTCGCGCAACGAATAAAAACGTCGGTATCGCCGCCGACGTGACGGTCGCCGGAATGAAAGTCGACGCCGGGGATTACGCGTTCTCCGGCGGCGCGATCGCTTCGACCGGCACGCTTGGCATCGCGACCGGATCTTCCGCGACGTTTTCGAACGCGATTTCCTTCGGCGGCGGCATCGACAACGCCGGGAGCCTGATTTTCAATCCCGTTGATACGACGTTTGTCTCTTCGACGATTCGCGGAACCGGGTCCGTCAAACTTTCCGGCGGTGAATTGGTCATGCAAGTCGACAACACTTCGACGGGCACCTTCACGCTGCAGGCCGGGACGTTGCATTTGAACGCCGATTGGCACGGCGATTTCGTGCAGACCGGAGGCGAGCTGAACACCGATACGGGACGTCGGCTCCATCAAAACGCCGAGTTTCGCGGCATCGTCGACATGGCGGGAACGCTTTACGTCGGCGGCAACCTGACGCTTGACGGTGCGACGCTGAAGATCAACCCGACCGTCGACTCGATCGTCGTCGGCAATACAGTCGATTTCGGCACGAATAATAACACGATCAGTCTCTCCGCGTTCAAGATGGGAACCGACATTCTTTTGATCGACTCCGGCGGCATGAATGCCGATGCGATCGATCATTTCAACGCCGTCAAACTCGACAGCGGCGATCTCAACCCACGACAGTCGGCGGGACTGTTCGTCAAGGATAATAATTTGTACATGAATGCGACGATGGTGAACCTGACGCTGACCTGGCAGGGCGGCGACGGGCTCTGGATCAACGGTTCGCATTGGGACGGCTCGCCGGACAATGAGTTCATCGACGGCGACACCGTGATTTTCGGCAATCCGGCCGGTACTCCGGAATCGGGCACGGTCATGATCGGCGGCACGGTTCGGCCGGTCGACATGACGATGAAAGCCGGGACCGATTATCTGTTCGAAAATGGGATGATCGAAGCAACCGGAGCCGTGTTGGTCGAAGCGGGCGCCCGCATGGGACTCGACGTTTCCAATACGAAACTCGTCGGCGAAACCGTAACGTTTGCTGTCGGCAGCGACGCCTATTTAGCCGGTACTCCGGTTCTTGCCCCCGGTGAAACGAAAACCGTTCCAAACGTGATCACGGCGACCGGCGGCGGTATCGACCATGATCGTTTCGAAGAACTGTTCAACGCCTCGACCGCCTTGAAATCGCAGACGGCGATCTTTAACGCCGTGCCGGACGGTCCCGCATCAATGGACATGCAATTCAAGACCTTGACCGTCGAACAATTTGCAAACAAGAACAATCTGTCGCCGAACACCGAAAAAATGGCCGAACTGTTCGACGCGGCGGTACGCAAAGGAATACTGGACGAATTCTTCTACGGTGACGGTCAATTCGACACGGACGCCATGTTGGAACAATTTTTGTTCGGCACGCTCGGCGGGGAACTCGCCGCCGACGCCCAAATGATGGCCCTGTGGAAGCCGTGGAAGCACGTTTACGATCGCATGTACGACGTCAACGAGCATTATTCGCGCGGCTATCTCGGCCAGTGCGGAACGAAGCGTTCGAACCGCGAACTTTGGGGCTCGGGCTATTATCGCAGCGAAAATGTCGATTCGGACGGCAACGCGGTCGGCTACGACGGCCAGCGCGGCGGCGTGATGGTCGGCGTCGACACGAAGCTGAGTTCCTACGCCCTCGCCGGGCTCGCTTTCGGTTACGGCAATCCGCGAGCCTCGAACGGCATCGGCAAGATCGAAGCCGACGATTACACGTTCGCCTTGTACTCGAAAGTCCGGCTCGTCCGAGGTCTGTACATGAATTCCTTCCTCGGCTACGGCCATCAGGAGTACAAATATCGCCGCTACGCCGCCGGGCAGCAGAAAACGAAGTACGACGGCGACTCGATGTACGCCAGCGTTGAGTTCTTCCGACCGCTGAAATTACGCAACGGCTTGACACTGTTCCCGCTGTTCGCGGTCGACTTCCAGAAGGCGTGGATCGACGGCTTCACCGAGACGGCGCCGAACTCGCTTCTTAACGTTGCTAAAAGCGACCTCGACCAAACGGTGCTGCGGATCGGCCTGAACTCGAAGTACATCACTGGCGACCGCTTCAATCTGCGAACCCGATTGCAGTACGGCGTGCAGGTCGGCGGCGACACGCAAGGCCGGGCGCTGACGAGCTTGATGGTGAACCCCGGCGAAAGCCGGATGCTGACGGGCGTGAACCTCGGTCGCAACACGCTGAACGTCGGCTTCGGCGGCGACTGGTACGTGAGTCAGAAGAAGCGGACCCGGCTGTTCGCCGACTACGACTTCGACCTCGGCGAAAACGCGATGGCCCATACCGGACAACTCGGTTTCGTGACCAACTGGTAAACCCCGGTGGAAGTTTTTGCTTCTCCCTTGAAAGCTGGAGGCGCCACGCTTCCGGCTTTTTTCATTGCCCGCAACTGCACAACCCATCTTTCGGTATCCATTCCACGAGTGACGTCTTCAGGAGCGGCATGAGATTTGCCGATACAGGGATGTCAGGCAGAGCCGCCTGAAAAGAACGTCCGAAACGTCATCGGGCGATCAGCGCCGCCGCTTCCGTCGGCGGTGTCGCCGACTTCGTCCAGCGATCCGGCAGAAGATTTGCCAGCGCATCCGCCTTGGGGTTCCAGTCGCTCAGTCGATACAACACGTCGACCAGATACTCCCACTCGTTCAGTCCGTGACGTCTGGCGCTCGACAGCACCGACATGGTGATCGCCGACCGACGTCCGGCCTCGGGCGAGCCGAAGAAGAGCCAATTCTTGCGGCCGATCACGAACTCTCGCAATGTTCGCTCCGAGATGTTGTTGTCGATGTGAAGCCGACCGTCGGTACAATAACGGCGCAGCGCCGCCTCATTGTTCAGCGCATACTGACACGCCAGCCCAAGGCGGCTCTTCGGCAGAATCGTCGGATCGGACCGGCACTCGCGGCACAGATCGAACAACGCATCCAGCAGCGGCACGGAATCGCATTGCCGGCGTCGATATCGTTCCCCGGTCGCATGGCTGCGAATCTCCGCTTCGATCTTGTACAGTTTCTTGTAAAGAGTCAAGAACCGTTTCACCCAATCCGGTTCGTCGTTCTCCGCGTCGACGAAGTTGCGGCGGCAATGAGCGTTGCACCCGCTCTCTATCGGCGGCTCCGGCTCCGGCACCGGATTTTTCGGTGCGAACAAAGCATCATAATTTCCGTGCGCATCGCATTGGATGATGCCGGAATATCCTGCAAGGAACGTATGAATCGGCGCCGCCGTCTGGTTCGGTCGGACGTCGAAAACATTGTACGGGTGATCCTCGCCGCCGATGTAGACATACATGTTACCTTTGGCGATCCGGTTTCCTTCATCCGGCAACCGAACCGGGGCGGGCGAAGCATCGGTATTGATGCAGTACGACCGCTTGATCTCCGACTTCATCAGATCGGCCAGGTCTTCGAGTTGTTCGGCGACATGGTCCCGCCAGCGGCAAACGGAACTTTCGGCGATCCCGACCTTCGAGCTTTTCAGAAGTCGACCGACCTGCCGGTGGATCGGCAGATGGTCGCAATATTTATTGACCAACACTGCCGCGACGAATTCCGTCGTGACCGATCCCCGGTCGATGTTCCGGATCGGCATCTCGGCGATGACGATCTTGTTGCCGGGGCAATCGCAGGCCGGTTTTTTTCGCTCGCGGATGAATCGGATCACTTCGAGGATCATCGGGATGACGTTGAGCACCTCGGTGATCTCGACACCCATCGTTTCGAATTGCCTGCCGCAGGCGGCGCAACGACATTCATCTGGATGCAGCGGAACGTGGACGTCGCGCCTTGGTATCTCCGGTGGAAACGGCTTTCGACCGCCACCGCCGTTCTTTTTCTTCTCACTCGGAGCACCGGTCAAGTCGTCCGACGGCGACTTCGGTTTCTTCTCTTTTCCCTTTTTCGACTTCTCGGATTTCTTGCCGAAGAGCATCTTCGTCAGCTTTTCGACCTGGACTTTCAATTCAGCGACCTGGGCTTTCAGTTGCGCGTTTTCTTCGAGCAGTTCTTCGTAAGTCGGTTTCCCTGCGTCTTCCATGCGGGAAGATTACGAAAAGGGCCGTGACGTGTCAAGATTCGTTCGGAGCCGTATTTTTCAGCGTGAAACGCTTCCGCTGCTTGACGACGACCGGTTCGATACCTTCCAGGAGCATGGCGAGCTGCGCGGCCGTGACAAACGCGGCAGGGCGACCGCCGCCGGACAACGTCACCGGCAGGCGGAATCGGCCTTCTTCGAGGCGTTTGTACCAAAGCGCATAGCCGTCGCCGTTCCAGTAAAGGATTTTGAGCCGGTCGGCGGTTCGGTTGATGAACACGAAGAGCGTGCCATCGAGCGGATTTTTCTGAAAACCGTTTTTGACAAAAGCGGCCAGGCCGTCGAAGGACTTCCGCATGTCGACCGGCGCCACGGCGACGTAGATGACAGGCGCCGGAGACGTCGGAAAGGCGTTCAACATGACGGCTCCTCTAGGCGGCGCAAGATGGCAACGATCGTGTCCGGTGTGGCCGAGTCGGGAAATTTCAGTGTCAAACCGCTCTTCGTGACGATGGCGAATCCTTGAGCGGCGGAAAGCGGGGCAAGACCGGTGTCGGTGACCAGCGGCAGGAAGACCTGGTTGGCCGAAGAAGGATGGACGGCGTGACCGAATTGTTCGATCCAGTCTTTGACGGACTGGCGGGAGCAGTGTAATTCCTTGGCGACGGCATTGACGGTACGGCGATGCAGAAGCACTTGTTCGACGGCGCGGCGTTTGAACGCGACGTCATACGGCGGACGGGTCGGTGTCGGCATGACGGATTCCACGGGTAAAAGGAATGTTGGCGAAAACAACGTCAACACTCCTATCGACCGTCAAACACGCCGCCTGAAGACGTCACTCGTGGAATGGATACTCTTTCGTGTGTCCCGATCAATGCCACTATCCAATCCGCAATATCCGGCAATCGGCAAAAATATGGCATTCACATCGTAAAGTCTTACCCCTTCGTACGTTGCCGCTATTCGGGCATCCGATACTGGAAAATGCGACAATATCTGATAAATTGATCATTAGACTTGTTCGGAAACTACCGAAGGAGTTCGTGATTGAGTATGGCACAGACGAGGTTCATTCTCAGGAGGTGTCTTTTTCGTCGGTTGCGATACCTTTCGCTCAGGATTTTGAAGGTTTTGATCCGAGCGTTGATG
>JAVBPI010000163.1:0-11082 GCA_031549705.1 Thermoguttaceae bacterium | reverse complement strand
GAGATAGACCGCTTCCCGCTGGGATCGAAGTCCGGAAACCAATGCCGTCAAGCCGGAATCGTCGAGCTGAACGAGCTTTTCAATGGTTTTCGAAATCTCCGAATCCGGGCAGGTATCAAGTTGTGTTGCGTAAGATTGCGCAAGATGGGAAGGTTGTGTCTCGATATACATCGACAATCCCAAGAGGATCAGCCCCGTCAACGGAACGATCAATCCCCACGGCGAGAGCAAAAATTGGCCGACAACGTCCCATACCGCGTCCAAAATCAGAAACGGCAAGCGAATCAACCAAATGATCGGATAAATCAGGACGTGCAACATGACTTTGGCCTGCGAGCCGAAGGTTCCGGAGTTTTTCGAAGGAATCATGCCAAAAACCGCAAAACCGTTCAAGAGCAAACCGTCGTTGTTGGCGGAAAAGTCGGTAAAAAACGAATTCTGTGCGAGCTGAAAAAAGAATACGGTTCACAAGTCGGCTTTGTCGATATCCTTAAAAGAAAGTCTGCACCGATTGGGATGGCGTTGGAATCGTGCCCCTGAGGAAACGGTTTTCTTTGTCTAAGTCTTCCAATTTGCCTCAACACGGACCCGTCTCGACGATGAGCCCCCCGGACAAGAGAAACGACGCAAAATACGACGCTCCAGCGAAATGGAGAGAGGGTCGGTGGTTCGCCGTTCTTTTTCTTGTGCCGGTCTTGGTTTTTGCCTGTCTCAATACGACAGCACTGTTTGCGCAAAATGGGCAGTCGGGAAAAACGGGCGAATCCCGCTCGCAAAAACGCCCTGCGGATACATATGACGCAACGCTTCAAGACGCCCTCAAAAAAATCCCGTGGTCGGAATTAACTACGGAGCAGAAGTCGAAAATCAAGCCGGTGATTGGTGGACATTCGATTTTTCGTCGGATGCCGCAACAAGCGGTGTACACGGATCCGGAAGTTTATCAATTCCTCGTGAGGCATCCGGACGTCGTCGTCGGGTTTTGGGAAAAGCTCGGCGTGACACAAATCTCCCTCAAGGAATTGGGGGACGACCGTTTTCTGCTCAAGGAAACGGGAGGAACGACTGCCGTTGCCGAAGTTCTCTACCGAAGCAAAGACGTTTGTGTCGTTTATGCCAAGGGACAATACATTGGTCCGTTTTTTGCGAAAAGCATCGACGGGGAGTCCGTTCTCATTTTACGAACCCGATTCCTTCACGATGAAGACGACGAACCGTATGTGATTTCGCAGCTCGACTCGTTCGTTCGGATCGAGAACTCCGGCGCGGATCTGATCGCAAAACTGCTCGCCAACGTGGTTGGAAAAATCGCCGACAGCAATTTCGAGCAGACGATCGCTTTCGTCGGTAATGTTTCTGAAGCGTCGACGTTCAACACGAACACGGTGAAGCGGCACTGCGCGGAGATGAAAGGGGTTCGAAAATCGGTCCGGTCCGAATTTCTCGACATGGTGGATCGTGTCGCCGTTCGTGGGCGGAACCCCCATGTTCGGGAACTGCCGGAACGGACGGAATATGCGGGAGTCGATTACTCCGCATCGGCTCGTGCCGCTGAAATCGAAGCATCGACCGTTTCGATTTCCCAAGCGCCGTCGGAGGGCTCGACGCCGAAAATGACGCCCAGTATTCCGGTGCCGACGATTGCCAAATTGCCGCAACGAGAAAGACGGGAGCGCCAGCCGCTTCCGGAGCCGGTCGCCGAACACACACCGGAAATCGACGCAACGGTCGGGATACCGATCCCGATCGGCGTCTCGACCCTCGGTAGCGAAACGACTCAGCAATTCAACGAACCGTCCCCGTTTCAACCTAACGGCAACACGCCGCTTCCCGTCGGTGTTTCAACGCTCGGTTCGACAGCGCCGAAAAGTGGGGCCGTCTTCCGTTCGCCGAAAGTCGCCGTGAAAAGCGACACCGTCGAACCGTAAATTTTCTTCGTGCGCTCTTTACTTCTCCGGGCGATTCGGGACAATAACGGATTGTACCATCAATCCGATGGCAGCCGGAAGCGAAGCCGGTAGCCCGGTTTATTGATCGGAAGTACTCAACGAACCGGGCGCTGCGGGAATACCCTTCGCTTCCGGCGATCATCCATGACGAACATCCCTCTTTTCCAATTGTTTCCATGAACCGATCCGTACTGTGCTGTTTGTTGACGTTGGTTGGTATTCAATGGTGTGCGGCGGACGAACCGTTTCGCTTCACCGAAAAAAAAGACGCCACGGCGTTCGTCCTGACCGAAGGGGAATCGCCCGTTTTTTCGTACATTTACGATGTCGTTGCCCATGAAAACGTCCCGGAAAAGGATCGTCGCCGGACCGCCGGATGTTACGTCCATCCCCTGTACGGGCTGAACGGTGAAATTCTGACCGATAATGCTCCGCGCGATCATTATCACCACCACGGCGTTTTCTGGACCTGGCCGCACGTCGGCGTTCACCAACCGGACGGCAGCGTGAAGCGATACGACCTTTGGACGAGCAACACCGACCTGAAGCAACATTTCGTCGGGTGGAAAGGAACAACGACGTCGCCGGATTTTGCGGCGTTTGCGTTCGAAAACGGTTGGTTCGTCGGCGATCCGAAGGACGGCGTCAAGATCATGAAGGAGAACGTCGAAATCACGGTTTACCGTGCAAAAACGGTCGACGGCGTCAAGAGCCGGGCGATCGATTTTCGTTTCGTTTGGACGCCGACGGACAAACCGATTTCGTTGCGCGGCGCCGAAGAAAAAAGTTACGGTGGCCTGTCGATCCGTTTCAAGCCGTATGTCGAGCCGAACCAAAAGGAAGCGAAACCGAGCGCAATCAACGTGATCACGGTTCCGGGCGGCCCGACGGACAAGGACTTGCCGGAAACGCCGTTGGCATGGGCGGATTACACGTCGAAATTCGGCGAGGGCGACCAACGGAGCGGCGCCACCCTTTTCGTGCCGAAAACGCATCCGGACTATCCGCCGACCTGGTTGACCCGGTATTACGGCCCGCTTTGCATCGGTTGGCCGGGTGTGAGCGATAAAACGTTCCAGCCCGGCGAAGAGATCAAGTTGAATTATCGTCTCTGGATTCACGATTCGTCTATCGACACAAAACAAATCGAAAAAGCGTACGACGAGTTTTGCAACCCCGAATAATCAACGCTTGCGTTTTAGCCGCGCAGCGTGAATTGAAATTATTCGACAACCCAAATCGGTTCATCCGTCAGCGTAATCGCTTTCGCATCGAACCGCAACGGCGTTCCGAAGAGATTTGTCGCCGCGGAAACCTTCGGCAACCGAACCGATTTCTCGCCGCTTGCCGTCCAAAGAACGAGCCCATCCGGCTTGCCGTCTTTTTTGAGACGATAAGCAAGCACGCCGTTTTTCGAAAGCGTTTCGTCCTTCGAAATGGTCCGGCCCGCCGTGTTCGCGGACATCACGGCGAAGGCGACGAATCCCGGTTTGACCTGCAAGCCGAGCTTGTCGTTGCGGATCACGCCGAAGTTGTGTTCCTGATCGATGCGGTCGAGTCCGTCGTTTTTTAAATCGTACCAGAAATACTTTTCGACGACGCCGGTTGCGAGGAGCGGCACGGCGGAGCGGACGACCATGGCGGCCTGATAAAGTTCGGCGTCTTTCGCCGGATGTTTCTTCGGCGTCGGCCAACCGATTTCGGTGATCCAGAGTTTCGGTTCCTTGACGCCGTGTTTTTTCATGAGTTCGGCGACGTGAACGACTTCGTCGACGAGATTGCTCGACTCGGGATCTCTCGGCTGCCGATACGGATGCACGGAAAAAGCGTCGCAATATTTCAGGGCTCCGGCTTCGAACATTCCTTCGATCTGTTTCAGTTGGTGGGCGCTGTGGTCGCCGCCGCCGCCGATCACGTACGCTTCCGGGTTTGCCGCCTTGACCGCTTCGTAAGTCGCTTTGAGCAGTTTGACGTAATTTTCCGGCGTGTTCGTTTTCTTTTCCTTGACGTGGTTCATGCCGCAGCCGCCGGTCCATTCGTTCCAGACTTCGAAATACTTGACGCGTCCTTTGAACTGCTCCGCGATGAACTTGCCGTAATTCGCGAATCCGGCGACCGCTTCGTCGGAAACGGGAAAACCGTTGTCGTCGTAAAATCGGTTCGAGTAATCAAGAATCACGAGCGGATCAATTTTCAATTGGAGCGCCTTGTCGATGTATTCGTTCCAACGGGGAGCGATTTCGAGTTCCCCTTTCTTCCGTTCGGCGCGTCCCCAACTCATTTCGTCGCGGATCATGCCGAATCCCGCCTTCGGAACGAAGTCCATGGAGTCGAGCGCCCACCAACCTTGATAATGCGTGCAGACGCCTAAACGGCTGTCCATCGGCGTGTTCGGATTGATGCAACCGAACGAAAACGAAACGGGAAGGGCTTGGATCGGTTTCGAATTTTCGGCAACGGCAAATTGAATGGATATGGAATTGTCGGACTTTTTACTTGGATCGCACCTTACGATTTTTGGAACAACAACGACACGGGCCGCTCCCGGTGATGTAATCGGGATTTCGAGAACCGTTCCCTCTGGTGGGATCGTGAAAAAGGCGATTGTTGCGTCGAGGGCGGCACCGAGATTCTCCAAAAAGGATGAAGCATTTTGCGTGGTTTTCAGGATTTTCTTTTCGTTGTCGATGCATGTTGTTCCATTGATTTTCATCCGATCAAGGTCGATAAACGGCTGAAATCCGATACCTTTCTCATAGTTCTTGCGATAATCAACACTCGTCGTTTGGCGTTCTCGTTCTTGGAGCGATTCTCCGGCAATCGGTTCGCGGAAATCCAGATCGAAATGAATCATTTCGTCGTCCTTGAGATTCTTCGGCGTGAGCCGCAGTTTGAGGGTCCCCGTTCCTTCGAAGAGGAGTCCGGGCGGCGAGTCGGCGGCGAATTCGATTTTCAGGGCGTCGCGCAGTTCGACCGCTTCGTACAGGGCGAGGGAAGATATTTCGAGCGTTCCCTTTCCCTTGAATCCCTTCTCCGGTTTGTCGAGCAGAACGGAAACGATTCGGCACGGAAACTGAAGTTGCTTGTCGCCGTCGCCCCCCCAAATCTCGCCGGGAGACTTTTCGATCTTTGCAAAGATCGGAATGCCGTTCGGTTGACCGAGCGTGTGTTGATGCGTCTCGCCGGAGGGATCCATCAACCGAACACGGATTGCTCCCGCTTTCGGTAAATCCGTCTTGAAAACGCCGCCAAGATTGAATCCCGGCTTGTCGACTTTGATGTTCGTCTTGATTTCGAGATATTCGAGTCCTTCCTTACCGGTGAACTCGTAATCGACGACGAGCTTTTTCGCGGTCGTCTTGCCGGACCGCGTTGCTTTGCAGGATTGGACGTGTTCGATCGGCTTGAACGCCGGATCGGAGAGATCGAAAAATTGTCCCTGTTGCGTGAACCGCAGCGGATCGACGGTTACGTCGTCCATTGGGGGCGGTGTGAACTCGACCCATTCGGCGGCAAGCGTTACGGAAACGAACAACAACGTCACGAAAACGAAATTCACGATTCTGAACATCGACACTCTCCCAACGAGCCGGAACCTGCGGTCCCGACCTTGAATGAATAAAAAAGCCCCCGAACCTGCACTCATTATGCATCGATTCAACGGAAAAGCAATACCCGAACACGGTCACCGAAATGTCGCAATTGTCCTGGGATTTGTCGGGAAAGTCCCTTGCGTTTTCGGGTAAATTCGAGGAGAATACGAACATTCGAGGCAACATTCATCCGTCAATCCTTTGTACCGTGCCATGAAAAAGCATTCGCCTTCACGACGACGTTTTCTGCAATCGGCCGCAATTGTCGCCGCCGGAGCCTTTGTTCCGTATCACTTCACCGCCAACGCCGAAGAGAAGGCCAACGCCAAGTCTCCCAACGACCGCGCCCGAATCGGAGCGATCGGCATGAAATACCAGGGATCGGTCATTACCGACAAAGCGCTGGCACACGGCGATGTCGTCGCGATCTGCGATGTCGATGAGGAGATCGGTAAAAAGGCGGTCGAGCATTACGGCGGCAAGGCGGACTTTTTCGTCGACCATCGCAAGATGCTCGAACGGAACGATATCGACGTCGTGATGATCGGCACCCCCGATCACTGGCACACCCCCATCGCGCTGGACGCCATGCGGGCCGGGAAGGACGTTTATCTCGAAAAACCGATGACGCTGACCGTTAAAGAAGGGGATATGCTCATCAAGGCCGTCAACGAGACGAAACGGATCCTCCAGATCGGCGCTTGGCAACGGAGCGACGAGAATTTCCGTCTCGCCTGTGAAATGGTTCGCGCCGGTCGCATCGGCAAGCTGCAAACCGTCGAAGTGATCCTCGGTAAAAATAAAACCGGCGGACCGTTCAAGGTTGCCGATCCGCCGTCGCATCTGCATTGGGACCGCTGGCTCGGCCAAGCCCCGTTCGTGCCGTATATTCCGGAGCGGTGCCACTTTACGTTCCGTTGGTGGTACGCTTATTCCGGAGCGCAGATGACCGATTGGGGCGCCCATCATCTCGACATTGCCAGTTGGGGGATCGGCCAGAAAAACGAAGGACCGGTCGAAGTCGAAAGCACCGCGACTTTTCCGAATGTCGAAAACGGGTACGATGTCGCGCTGGATTACAGCGCCAAATACACTTACCCCGACGGCGTCGTGATGACGGTCCTCGACGACGGCCGCAACGGCGTGATGTTCACCGGAACGGAAGGACGCATTTTCGTTAATCGCGGAACCGTTTCCGGCAAACCGATCGAAGAGCTGAGCGCTCATCCGTTCGGCCGGAGCGACTATAAATTGTACGATAACGACAATTTCGACCGACCGCCGCGCACCGGCAAACTCGATGCGATCATCAATCACATGGGGAACTTTTTCGACTGTTGCCGGAGCCGCAAGCAACCGCTCGCCAATGTCGTGGAGGAACAGAAATCGTCGATTCTCTGCCACATCGGCAACATCTCCCAACGCCTGGGCCGCAAACTGAAATGGGACCCGAAAAACGAATGTTTCGTCGGCGATCCGGAAGCCGATACCTGGCTCTCGCGTGAACACCGTAAAGGTTACGAATTCAGCTGACCCCCAATGATCAGGTGATAAAATTGATTCGACATGTTTTGCCACCACATTAGCTTTCACTGTTGATCCATGTCCACACCAACCAGACGCGATTTCATGAAAACCTCCAGTTTTGCGACCGCCGCCTTTGTGCTGTCGACCTCGACCGTCGCCGCCGCCGATGGCAACAAAGCGAAAAAGAAAAAAGTCCTCATGCCGATCGGCGATGCTACGGAAACACTCGATACGTTTTATCCGTTCTTTCGGTTGCCGGAAGCGGGATACGAACTGGTCGTTTGCGGTCCGAAGGCCCGTCCGTATCATTCGGTCTTGCACGAAATTCCGCCGGATTCTTCCATTCCCTGGGACATCACACAGGAGCGGCCCAGCTATTTCATCGAAGCGACCGCCGCGTTCGCGGACATTGATCCGTCCGAGTTCTGTTCCGTGTTCGCTTCGGGAGGACGCGCCCCGGAATATATCCGTTACGACAAAGATTTGCGGCGGATCATGCGACACTTCGCGGAAGCGGGAAAACCGATCGGCTCGGTCTGCCACGGCATCGAACTGCTGACTGCCGGCGACTGCATCAACGGAAAAAAGGTGACGTGTGTCGCCAAATGCCAAATGGACGCCGAACAAGGGGGCGGAATCTATGTCAACCAACCGGTCGTCCGGGACGGCAACGTGATTTCCTGCCGCACCTGGCACGATTACGCGCCGTTCTTTCAACAATACATTCAAATGCTGGAGGAGACGACCTGATGCCCCCCACTCATCGTTCCATGATCGACCGTCGGAAAGTGTTGCGTTTTTTGGCCTTCGGAAGCGTGGCGTTGCTCCCGGCTTCCGATCTTTTCGCGGAGACGACGACGAAAAAACGAAAGCCTCGATACGCGTTGGCGACGAGCCTCTTCGGTCTCGAACCGCTCGAAGAGATTCTTTCCGTTGCGAAATCGACCGGAGCGGAGTGGATCGACCTCTGGCCGCTCAAGCACGGCAACCAGCGTGAGCAAGTCGACGCCATGGGGAGCGACAAATTCGTCGAGCTGTTGAAAAAGTACGAAATCAAACTCGGACTGACCACCCGGTTCGACCTTGGACCGTTCGGCTTGGAGAACGAGATGAAATTCGTCTCCGGTCTCGGCGGAACGGCGATCGTCACCGGGCCGGGCGGTCCGAAAGGATTGAAGGGGGACGACCTGAAAAAAGCGATTGACGCGTTTCACGAACGGCTCAAGCCACATGTTGCCGCCGCGGAAAAGCACGGAATCGTCATGGCGATCGAAAATCATTCGAACATGCTTCTCGACACGCCGGACGGACTTCGGTATTTTGTCGACGGCATCCGTTCGCCATCTCTCGGCATCGCTTTGGCACCGTATCACCTGCCGCAGGAGACCACGCTGTTGGCCGACCTGATTCGGCATTGCGGTTCGAAACTGGCGGTTTTTTACGCCTGGCAACACGGCAAAGGATGCATGACGAAACTGCCGAAGGACGAGGAAATGGAACAACTTCCCGGTCGGGGACCGCTCGATTTCGCCCCGCTGCTGAGCGCCCTGGACGAGATCGGTTTCAACGGATTTACGGAAGTTTTCATGCATCCGTTCCCCCGCGGTACCCCGATTTTGGAAAACGTCCCCCGTTCCGCCGACGCCATTCGACGGAGCGTCGACTATTTGAAAAATCTGTAAAAGTTCACGGTCTTTGTCTGTTCTGGATGGCCAAAACCAACTTTTGGGGAATCCAATTCCTTTTTCTTTTGAATTGCATCACGGGGTCCGTGGGAATCTTCCCTTGTGTATCCCCGGAAAATACCGTAAAATGACGCTTCCCAGCCGCCTTCCCCTTTCGGCTCCAGAATAACAGGAAGTTATGAGCACACAAAGCGTCGACTCCAGCCTTGTCGAGCAGACGAAAAATCAGATCCGGGTGATCGTCAGCGAAATCCAGCAACTTTCGAAGCTTGATGTTCCGCCGGATGAATACCATGGCGAGTTTTTACATCGGGTCATTTCCGCGATGGGAGCGGTCGGCGGCGCCGTCTGGACCTTCGAGGGAGGAACCCTGACGCTTTCGTACCAGGTCAATTTCAAGGAAATCGGGCTCCAAAACGACGAGGACGGCACTCGCAAACACGCCCGGCTCCTTTATCGAATGCTCCACGGACCGGAAGCCGGAACGCTCGTTCCGCCGCACTCCGGAATCGAAGGGGAAGAAGAATCCGGTAATCCGACCGATTGGTTGCTCGTTTTCTGCCCGATCCGCACCGAGTTGGAAGTCGTCGGACTCGTCGAAATCATCCAGCGGCCGGACACGAATCCGATCACGCAGCGCGGTTTCCTCCGGTTTCTCGCCCAGGTTTGCGCGTTGGCGACCGATTACTACAAGAATCGTCAGCTCCGCAACTTCGGCGAGCGGCAGAACCTTTGGACGCTCCTCGAAGATTTCACTCGAACGATTCACAAAAGCCTTGACGTTCCCGAAACGTCGTACACAATCGTCAACGAGGGGCGCCGGTTGATCGAATGCGACCGGGTGAGCATCGCGCTGCGACAGGGAGGTTCCTGCAAAGTCGTCGCCGTCAGCGGGCAAGACACGGTCGACAAACGGGCGACGCCGGTTCGGCTTCTCGGCAAGCTCGCCACGGCGGTCGTCAAAGCGGGCGAACCGATCTGGTACACCGGCGACACGTCGGACTTTGCGCCGCAGGTTGAAAAAGCGGTTGAAGCGTATGTCGATGAGTCGCACACCAAAATGATCACCGTCTATCCGCTCGTCAAACGCTCCAAAAAGAACGAGGAAGAAGAAGACGATCCCTCCAAACGGACCAAGCCGGAGCGGCCGTTCGGGGCGCTGTTGGTCGAGCAAATCGAAGACAGCCGCGTTCCGGAACGGATGCGCAAACGGGTCGAAATCGTCGCCGATCACACCTGTTCGGCGCTCGGCAACGCCTTGGACCATCACAGTATTTTCCTGCTCCCGCTTTGGAAGACGCTTGGCAAAACGAAAGTCCTCTTTTCTTCCCGAATGCTGCCGAAAACGATCCTCGTTACGGCGTTGGCGGTCGGTTTGGGGCTCGCCATGGTTTTCCTGCCGCTGCCGTTTCGCATGCACTGCCCCGGAAAATTGGAGCCGATGGACCGCCAGAAAATTTTCGCTCCCGTCGATGCCGAAGTCGAAGAGGTTTACGTCGATCACGACAGCGCGGTTCGTGGACCGTTCGTCGGAACGGATGGCGTGCAATACCGCGGCTCGAAACTCGTCCAGCTGCACAGTCCGGAACTCGACAACATGGGAGAGAAGCTCCGCGGCGAAGAAAAGGAGACCATTCAACAAATCGAGTCCTTTAAACGGCAGTTGGCGGATCAGGACAAGCGATTGTCCGCCTATGAATTCGCGGAATTGCGTGGACGGTTGGATACGGCGATGATTCGGTTGGAGACAAACCGAGCCCAGCAGGCGATTTACAGTCGGCAAGTTTACGATCTTCTCGTGACATCGCCGATCGACGGTACCGTCGTGACATGGAAGGTCAAGGAGAAGCTCAACACGAAGCGTCCGGTCAGCCGGATGCAATTCCTGATGGAGGTTGCCGACCTGAAAGGGGCTTGGCAGTTGGAACTTTCCATGCCGGAAAAGCGGATGGGGCATATCGCCGATTTCCAACGTCAGCTCCAATCAAAAGATCCGAACGCCAAATTGCGGGTCGGGTTCGTCTTGGCCTCGAAACCGACCGTCTGGTACTACGGAACCGTCGTCAGCATTCACGATCGCGCCGAGGTTCGCAGTGACACCGGGAGCGCCGGGTCGGCGTCGTCGACCAGTTTGAATACGGTGCTGATCAAGGTCGCGCTTGATCAGCAGGATGCCTTGCCGGACTCGTTGCTTCCCGGCATGGAATGCAGCGCCCGCATTGATTGCGGTGTGCAGCCGGCTGGGTATGTTCTCTTCCATGAAGCCATTGCGTTCGTCCAGAAGAACATCATCTTCCGCTTGTTTTAGCTATCCGAGCATTTGTTCGA
>JAVBPI010000051.1:0-48560 GCA_031549705.1 Thermoguttaceae bacterium | reverse complement strand
AAGTTTCGGTCCATCACATAGTTTCGGATCGTCTGCAATAAGAAACTTTTGCCGCTGCCGTACTTGCCGACGACGAAACGAAACGACGCGCCGCCGTCGGCGATGATTGCGACGTCGTGCAGCAGGGCGTCAATCTCCGTTTTCCTGCCGACCGTGATGTAAGGAAGGCCGATCCGCGGCACGACGCCCCCCTTCAGGGAATTGACAAGAACGGCCGCTATCCGTTTGGGTACCGTCATTTTTCGATGATTCCTTTCAGGGCGTTACGATAATCGTCGATGATCTTCGGTTCGTCGCCGTCGAATCCGATCACGGTGTCGTTGAACCTGTCGAACAATTTCTCGTTGACCGAATCGACCAGCAGCGACGGCAACACTCCTTTCGAGCGGAAGAGAACGGCGTACGGTTTTTCTTCGAGGAGGCATTGCAAGAGTTCGGTTTCGGCGTCGTTCAGGTTCGTCTTGTTTTTCGGTTTGAACTTCTCCTCGGGATTTTCCGTAACGTCCGGTTCCTCGACGATCAGCCTGTTCTGCGTTTCGAGGGCGGTCTCCCTGATGCCGTGAAGTTTGGAGAGGTCGATGTCGATTCGAGGACGGGCGTTTTGACGTTGTTCGATCCGGAGTTTTTCGATCTCCCGGGCGATGACGGCCTGGAGCGTTTTGACCGGCTTGTCGATTTTCAACACCGGCTTGAAATCGTATTCTTTCCGCATCAGGTAGTCGACGGTTTTCAGCAGTTCACCGATTTCCCGAATTTTATTCTTGTAGCAAAATATCCGTTCGCAGACCCATTTTTCATTTTCAAAACGGTATTTGCAGATGTCGTTGACCTCGTAAACGAACCCGGTGCGGTTCGGACGGGGGTGGAACACGGCCGACCGAAACATGAAATACGAACTGGTGTGGATTTTGCCGAAAAACCTTTCGCAAACCCCGTTCTTTCGTTTTTTTTCATAGAATTCGGACAAGGCGGCGAAGACGGCATAAACGATTCGTTTCACGTCGTCGGGGTGTTGTTTGTAAAACCACGAGCATTCGATTTTATACGGCGAGAGGGAATTCATCGCCGCAAACACGTCGTCTTCGCCGAACGATCGGTAATTGAGCAGGGTGAGGACCGCTTCGTCGGATTCCGTGTCGGACACGTCGGCCAGCAAGGACCTGTCGAGATTGTTGTACACGACGTAATCCTTGAGCCACTGCCGGAGATAACGGTCGATCCGGTCGTCGATGACACGGTAGGCCGTCCACAGATTTTTCAGCCTATGGAAACCGTCTTCCGCCGTCCGCACGCCGATCCGGTTGAGCAATTCGTAAATATGAACGAAAGCGAACGAAAGCGACGTTTTCTCGATGATTCCTTTCCTGATTTTCGTTCTCCAGGAAAAATAGCCGCGGAGCTGCAGGTCGCTCATGCACTGGTACGTCGGGTAATAGCGCATGAAATCACCCCGATACTCGAAATCGTCTTCGAAATCCTCCATGAACTTTCCCTGCTCGTAGAAGATTCTCGGATCGGATTCGAAGGTAATTCCTACGCCTTGCGCGATCCTTCGCATGTCCCGATACCGTGACGGAAACGGGTTGGCCGACCATGTCGCGGCTTCGGGGATCGGTTCGTCCCGATACATTTCGGATGTCATTTCGTTCAAGAATCTCCAAGGCCGATTGTCAACGTCCCTGCGGCAATCCTCGTGGAGCGGGGACGCGAACTTCCGTTTGTCTCACTTCAGTGCGGCCGGCCGGCACCGTCACTGGCTTCTAAGCTCCACGGTAACATGAGACGTTTGCGTTGTCAATAACCACGACAATCGCAATGCAGAATAGAAAAAATGCGCGGCGTCGGCAAAACAATGCGACCGGGCAGCAGTCGCAAACAGGCGAGTCGTCACAATATGGGAAGTGCGTAGCGTGGCTCATTGTTGATATGAATTTGCCCTGAGGTCGCAGTTTGTGCATTGCCCCCGGTCGCCGCGTTTATTGGTCTCCGTGTTTCAAAACGTTTTGAATGGTATATTCACCGACTTCTTCGTCCGATAGTTGCCGCGACCAGGGAACCCGCTTGTCGGTCGCGGCCCCCGGTCCGGTGTTTTGATATTCACGATACCGTGCCGTTTCGTGATTCGAGGCGTGTCCCCAATCGTTCCAGCCGGGCGGATCGATATGCGCTCCCATTTCGCATTGGATGAACGTCACTGCGGCATGGCCGCGCCATGGACGTCCGAGAGCGACACGATCCTTCATGTCTTCCGGAGCCGTTAACTGACATCGGTGAAAAACGTAACCGAAAGGGGATTTTTCATCCGTCGACGCCGCCGTGATGAAAGCGCCTCGCCGACTGTGAATGTCGCAACATTCAAACCAGGCGATGCCGCCGCCGAAAATGAAGTCGGTTGTGCCTTCGATACGGCAATGCTCATAATACTGTTTATATTTGTCGTCGCCGCCGTGACCGCCGGTGAAAATCGTATCCTGGTATCCGAGAATCGAACAATTTTTGAACGTCGTACGGTCGGCGTCGATGTGGAGGGCGACCGCCTGACCTTTGTCCGCGGAATTTTCGAGGGTCAGATTTTCAGCGGAGAAACCGTGATTCTTGACGAGGAGCGTCCATGTTTTGAAGGTTCCCATGTCGTTCAGGGCCGCGTAATCTCCCCACGTTAAAATCGTTTCACCCACTCCTTCACCAACCAGAGCGATTCGGGTTTCGGCGGTCGGTGCTTCGAGCTTTTCCACATAAGTTCCTTTTCGGACGAATATCTTTGTTCTCGGTTCCTTGCGGTTCTTGGATGCGTTCAGGGCTTCCTGAACCGTCTTGAAGTCGCCGCTGCCGTCCGGGGCGACGAGGATATCCGCCTTGATTTTCGGTGCATTATTCGCTTGTTTCGCCGTTCCGGGTAAAACGGGAGCAATGGCGGGAGTCGTTAATGTCGTCGACGTCACCGGTTCCGTCAACTGATCGAGGTAGACTTCGACGTTGGTATATTCCTTGCTCAGCATGTATTTCAAACCTTCCGAGGAATCGTTCGAATCGAGTCCGTTCTTTTTTTCCCATTCATCAGGCATTCCGTCGCCGTCCGTGTCGAGCGGTGATTTTCCGTTCTTATATTCCTCCCAGGCACCGACGTCGGTTTGGGTGTCAATCATTCCCGCACGAGTTGCTTTTGTCCCCTCGGGAAACTTTTCCGGATGGAACTTCGAAAAAGCACGAACCGGCGTTTTGCCGTTTCGAACTTCGTCGACGATCCGTGTGTCCGTCATGTCTCGCTTCAGGCTCGCTCCCGCGTATTTCAGGACGGATTCGTATGCTTCTTCCGCTGTTTCGGTCTTTACCGGAGCGCACGGAAATTCCTTGTCGGATTTGATTTCATCCTTGTTTTTCTCCCTGGGATTCGGTTCGACGCCGAGCCAGTTGTCTTCGATCACCGCCGTGTTCGGCGTTCCGTCTTTATTCAAGAGAACGTTTCCTGAAACGAAAAATGTTCCCCATTGGCCCGAGATCGCCCCTTGATCCTCACGACCGGGAGAGGGGTGGCAAAAGTTGCCGGCTCCCCGGCTTTCCTCACCGGGCTTGAAATAATTGTTCACGATATTGTAATGGCCCGCTTCACCGGCATAGGCCGGGCGTCCTCCCCAGTTGAAAATCACATTGTTACGAAAATCGACGATCTCCTCGTCGGCTCCATAGGAATCGGGAACCGCTGCAAATCGGGGGTTGCGGCTGTCGTGATGGGCGAGAAGATTGTGGTGAAACGACGCTCCACGCCCTCCCCAGACCGCGCCGAATCCGTGCCCCCCTTTGGCGTGGACGGAATTGCGCAGGCTCTCGGCGAGAATGCACCATTGGAACGTCAGGTTCTCGTTGTTGTAGAACGATGCGCATTCGTCGGTGGTCCAACTCATCGAACAATGGTCGATGAGAATATTCTTTTGGTTGCGTCCCCAAAGGCCGTCGTCTTCGGTCTTCCTCTCGTCCCCCAGCCTGAATCGCATGTATCGGATGATCACGTTGTCGGTTCGGATATTTGTCGCGTAATTTTTGAGACAAATACCGTCGCCGGGGGCCGTCTGTCCGGCGATCGTGATGTCCGGATTCGAAATGTGCAATGTTTGTTGTAACTCGATGATCCCTCCGACCTGAAACAAGACGATGCGTGGGAACTTTTGGTTGACGGCCCATCGAAGCGTACCGGGCGTGTCGGTATCCTCAAGCGACGTGACGTAAAGGACTTGTCCGCCGCGTCCGCCGGTGGTATAACGACCAAACCCTTCCGCGCCGGGAAACGCCGGGAGGTTCCTTTCTCCGGCGATCGACGTGAGAACGGCGACCAATAGAAAGATCATCATCAACGGAATTGGGCGGATGGGATTTTTCATCGTTTATAAGAAAGTCTTGGTGTCTGGTGAGTATTTCGCTTGCCTTTGATTCGCGGTTTCAACGATTCGTTTTTGATGAAAGTTCCATTCCGCAGATCACGGAGCGACGTTTCGAGTACTTCTTCGGTATTCAGCACGATGGGACCCGGTTCGTGGAGCGTCTCACGTGGTCGTACACGACGGCTGCGCGTTGACGTAACGTTTATCACGACCGGCTTTCCGGTAAATGGATATCGTTGCCTTCGCACCGTATCGTCCTGCCATTGAATAACCACGTCGATAGTCTATTGGATTCGGCGTCTCATCACCCAAGGGAAATTGGATGATAAGTCATTGGTTATACATTACTACAGTAACATTACCGCGTTTCATCCTTTGATCGCGGCGAGGATAGTCGGGTCTTTGATCTTGTCGTCTTCGGCGAGTAGGATCGTTTTCGACATGATTTCCGCCGTCTTCGGATCGTCATCGATGAACGGCAGGAACAAACGCCCGCGCTGCTGAGAATGAACCGGTAAAATCGTCAGCGAACCGCCTGCCATCATCTGCACTTCGCCACTGCCGAGATGCACGGTGTACTCGCCGAGCGCTCCCTTGACCATTACGTGCGATTTCTTGAACGAGACGTTTTTCAATTTCATCAATTTGAGCGTTTCGTCCAGGATCGCGGCCCGCATTTCGACGGTCGACAGCGACGCCTCCGGATCGACGCCGCCGACATGGGCCACGGCGACCACCAAATCGAGATCGCGCATGATCTCCGAAAAAATCACCGGCGGAATTTTTTCCAGCGGAATCGTTTCGAACGTCTTCCGGTCGACGAATTCGATCTTCTCGATGGTCGGCGGCTCGACATCCGACGGCGTGAACCAATCGGCATAACAATAAAGACGGATCAACACATCGAGTTTGTAAAACACCTTCTGGAAGCCGAGATCGGGATCGATAGTCCAGTTGCGTCCTTTCAACAAGGCCACTGTTTTAGTCGGCTGAACCTGATGTCCGGCATAGCGACGGGAGCAGGTTTTCGCCTTGATTTCATCGGCGTTCGGCAAATAGAGTTCGCGGAACACCTGCTTGAACGGTTGAACGATTTCCCGCTCGAAAACGATTTTTTGGAACGGTTTCCACGTTTTCGCTTCGAACAAATGCACCGGATGGGCAATGATGAGCCTGTCCGTTGGCTGTAACTTCTTCTTTGCCCCTTCCTTGCCGTCGACGTCGTTCAATACGCTGTCCGAAAAGAAACCGAACGTTTTTTCGTGGTGGTAAACCAATTTCTCGATGATCGGTTTGATGACCGGATTTTGTGACAGATTGGAAAGTTCTTCCACCGTAAATTCCGTTTCGTGTCCCATCGCTTTTTCAAAATTCTCGCGGACGCTACGGAACTGGTCGCGAAAAACCTTGACCGCTTCCTTGAGTTCATCGACGTAAGCGTGTTTTTTGAGCTTCGTCGGAACATCCTTGAGTTCCGTGTCGTCTTCCTTGAGCGTGCGAATCGCCGGTTTGCCAAACGCATCGACCGTAACGGAGAGTTCGAATCCCTCGATCTTTTTCAAGACGAAATACTTGGCGTATTCCTTCGACTTTTCCGTTTCCATCGCCCAAACGAAACGGTTGACATCATCGTAACCGGCGGCGCGGGCGAGGTTTTCCATAGCGATTTCGCAGGTTTTTCCCTCGGATTCCTTGCGCTGTTGGCCGAATTTCTTGCTCTCCTTCAAAAAGTTTTGGATGAAGGCATATCGCTCCAACTGTTCCTTCTCGCCGGGTTTGCCTTTTTTCAACGGAAGCAACGAGTAAGCGAGCAGATTGTCCTTGTTGCGTTTGTCGACGACTGACTTGCGAACTTCGTCGATCTTGAGCTTACCGCGCAGGGCGTCGGCGAAAATTTGCGCGCGCCGATGGTTGCCGCCGCTGGTAATGTACTTCGCGGCAT
The DNA here is from genome assembly GCA_031549705.1 of Thermoguttaceae bacterium. Classification (GTDB taxonomy): domain Bacteria; phylum Planctomycetota; class Planctomycetia; order Pirellulales; family Thermoguttaceae; genus WRKP01. The sequence continues at coordinate 42,242 of JAVBPI010000051.1, read as the reverse complement.
CATAGACCATTTGGAAACGCTTGTCGCCGAGTGTTGCGTGAGCGTCGTTGAACCAGTCGATGTCGAAAGCCCCGTCCTTGAACCGTTGCGGTGTGATCGGCGAATATCGGGCGACAATCGACTCCGTCGTTTCTCCCATCGTTTCGTTGATATGGGCGTGAAAATACCAGCACGCCGAGGTGAGACCCTCCCAACCGAGGAATTTTTGGACAAGATCAATCCATTGCGGAGCGTACATTGCCGCTTCGAGCAATCGATGCTCCGGAATTCCCTCAAACAGTTTCGGATCGGCGTCTTCTTCCGGCTGGCATGCCTTGAGCAAGGAACAGAAAACCGATGTTCTCGAATCGGCTCCCGAATAGGAATATCCGCGTTGAAACGGTGTCTTGTCCATCGCCTTGAGAATTTGGACGAAAAACCGGATCCCCTGGAAGTTCCCGATTTCGGAAGCAAGTTTGCTGACCTCCGTTTTGCTGTCGCCTCGACGCAGTTCGATTTCCAAAATTCTCGCAACGACTTCCGGCAACAATCGTTCGAAGTTCGGGTATTCGTTTTCTTTCTTCTGCGAATGCCATCGACGCCGATATCGGTTCATCCGACCATCCGTCACGTCACGCATGAGACAGACTCGATTGGGACGGACCAGCAATTCTCGCAATAGTTCCGCGTCGTCGATGATATTCATTTCGCGGGCCATTTCCAGAACGTTCGCCTGCGGGGCGAGTTCGGCATTGAAAGCGGACGCTTCATAGAAAGCATGGATTACGCCGAACTGTTCCTTAAATCCCGGGAAGGCCGCTTTATTCTTTATATTCGCACGAAAACGAGAAAAACCTCGTCGCGACGACCCGCCGCATGCGGAAAACAAAGCGGTCAGCAGAGGATTTCCCGTATCAAGAAGCGTGATCGGGACATAATCGTCCATTCCGTAAGATTTGGTTTGTCCCGTCGAACAAGGGAGCGTGAACAGATTTTTCGGTGTCGCGTGATAAATTCCGGACAGGATATCAACCACCGACTCGGCTTTTGAAGCGTCGTCCGCTTCCTCGTAATATCTCGACAAAAGAACGTTGATGTGACCGGGATAGCGGAACTTTTTGTTCCATTCGGATTGGACTTTCTTCAGCTTTTCATACGGCCAGCAAATCGTATTGAACCAGTCTTTGAAATCTCCGGCATATTTTTTAAACTCGTCTTTTCCTTCGCAAAACTCTCCGAATTCCGTGTCATAGGAACCGGAGGGGCGAGTTGCTTGGAGAAGCGTCAGGAGCAATAAATCCTGCGCTGAGAGTTTGCTTTCCTTGAGGAAATTTTTCCAGACATCGGCCAACGGATAATCGTCCAGACAGACTTCCGTGTCTCCATTACGCAATGTTTTTCGTTCAACAAACGACCGAATCGGAAAAATCGTATCGACTGCGCCGAGAACATAATCCTGTCGTTCGTCTCCATAATAATGACAGCCGGAATACTCGAAATCCCGATGCTTGTGGATCAAATCGTCAAGTTGTTCCAGCGTCTTGATCAGTCTGGGAAACTCCTTGGCGACAAGATCGGCGAGAATCGTTTTCGTCTTTTTGGGTTCGGGAATGTTCGGCTTCCCGTTCGGATCAACGAGACCGAAACCGTTGGCTAAGGAATATTCCGGAGCCTTCTTTTCGGCAAGTTTCTGGACGAGAATTTCTTCGGCGGCGGACTTTTTCGCTCCCTTTTTCTTCTCCGTCGTTGCCTGACCGACCGCCATTGTTTTGCAAGCCGCGACAATCGGAGCATATTCTTTCTTCTCTTTGGATAGTTTTTCGGCTTGGTCGATCAGGTCGAGCCCGGCAAGGCGTTTTTGTTCGTCTTTTGCCGTAACGAGATGCTCGATACTTTCCTTGAGTCCCTCCGGATCCCGCCTCAACAGAAGTTGGATCACGTCTTTCCGGAGTTCGGCGGCCTTGAGCCGTAGCGAGTTTTCGACTTTTTCATACTCTTCAGCCGAAAGCGTTGCGTCCTTGAAATGCTCGACGACGCGGCTCCGATACCAACCAAGGTGGGGATCGCAGAAAATGTCGACCAGCATCGACCGATGTTTAGGATTGTCGAACGACAACAAAATTGTCGCCAGATTGCTTTTCGTTCCCGAATCCATTTTGGGGATCAACGATTCGAAAACCAACACGTCTTCGTCTTTCTTCCCGAGCAGGAACGCGGCGGTAATCAGTTGCGAGAGAAAACCGTCCGCAGAGACTCTTCGAATCTGTTCGCTGAATTCGTCCTTCTCAAATCGCGTGTCGGCCTTCGGCGTTGATTCGGCGAGTTTGAGCAACGTAACGTAAATTTGTCGGATTTCCTCGTCGCTCAGCCGATCCGTCCCTGCCGAAAAAGTTCCGTATCGAGACATCTGCCAAATATCGTCTTCGTCGTCTTCTCCGATCACCGTAATGATACCGTAATGATGCGACACCTTCGGCTCTTTTTTTGGTCTTTCTTCCAGACGCCGGCGCGTCACCTCGCCGTCGAGTACGGTACGGACTTCCCAGAGGAGCCGTTCCCAGATTTCGAGATCCGTTTCGTCGAGACACGCCATGACGCAGCTTTTCGACAACGAGACATCCATCGTTTGACGCAGGAAATACAGACCCGCAAGGCGTTTGTACCGCTTGTCGCTCTTGATCAGCGCAAGCATCGGCTGCCGCGTCGCTTCGATCTCCCGCAGACCGACTCCCCAAAGCGCAACGTAAAGTTCGACCTTGTCATCGCTGTCAAGCAGCTTTTCCGCGTGTTTCGGATCGGCAAGAATTTTACCCGATATTTCCAGCGCCTTCCGAACCGCCTTGGGACGAAAATCCGCGAAGCTGAGGCCCATCCAGGTTCCCATTGCCCGAACGACCGACGAAAAACGGTCGAGATTATTGTCCAAAACGAGGTTGAGAATGTATTCAAAACCTTCGACCGAACATTCGTCGCAGGCTTCGAGAATCGTTTGGCGAAGTCCTTCCTGTAATTTCGCGGCAAGGAGCAGGTCGCCGAGCAGCTTATGGGCCTTGGCGTTGCGGCTCATGAGAACACCCCGAACGATTTCGTGCGTCAACATCCCGGCGGAGGTGTTCTCGCCGCCAACGATTTCTTTGATTCGGTCGAAAACATAGCTGTCGTTCTCATCCAAGGCGAGTGCAATGAGATGCGAAGCGAACCCCACGTCAACCTTTTCCCACGCGGTTCCTTCGGGTGTCGCCTTGATCTTTTGGTTTCGCATCGTTGCCGTCCGCGCCTGGACGCCGTATTCGAAATAGGTTTGCAGCGTGCAACCCGATTCAATCGCTTTGCGGAGCCGTTGAATCAAACCAAGCCCGCGAGAAAGATAAAGCAGTGTCCGTTCTTTCGTGCGAAAAGAACGACGACCATAGCCTTCCTGATAGGTGTAAATCGGCAGGCGGTTCCAGAGCTTTTCAAAAAGCACATGGTTATTCTTGTCCGGTCCGAATAGGAATGGAATCAATTCGGCACGGTTTCCCGCAAAGACTTCGGAAATTTGCTTCTTTCCATCGGCAAGTCGATTGAATAACTTTCCGTTGTAGGAATAATGAGTCTCGTCCATCGACTCCCAAAGGAGTTTTGCAATCTCTTGATTTTCCTTTTTGAGTTTGGAAATCGCGGACTTCGTCTTGTCGGACAATTCGTTTTTACTCATAATAGTACAAATATGAAGGAAGGGGATCGGAAATTACCAGGAGCGTCCGGCAAGCATCGTCAACCGGATAAATGTCAAAGTGCCACCGTCAGGCAAATGCAATTCGGCGTCGAGCGATTCGAGTTCGTCGTCGCCGAGAAAAACGCGAAACAAACCATCCTGAAAAGCGAGGATTGCCGCGTCAACCGCTTTGTCGGCGTTTTGAATGCGGTCGTCATATTTGGCCTCGAATCCGATCTTGCCGCTTTCGGCAGCGGAATCAAGATCGGCGTCGGTCAGATATTTCGTCCAATCACCGGTTTCGGAACGATTATTGAACGCTTTCACTCGTTGTCGAACGAGATACTCCAAAAGTAAGCGAAGCGAGTTAACCGTAGCGGGAACTTCCATCGGCTGATTTTCCACGAGCGGCTTGCGTTTGCCGACCTGTTTGACGCGGACAAAAAGTTGCGGCATGATGAGATTGACTTACATGGAATGTTGCTGCAAAATGAAAAAATGTAATTTTTTAAGCAGTGTTTTTATACTCCACCCCGGAAGGGAGCGTTCGCCGATGGGGGGCGGTTTGTTCTTGAAAGAAAGGATTATTTATTCTACCGTCTCCTCTCCCGAGGGAGAGGGGACGGTGAAAACTTCCGTTCACACATCGACAAACGCGCCCCTTTTCGAAAACGCTTCCTCGATCAATTGTGTTCATTTTATTACGTCGCCAAACCGAAATCAAGCTGCCGCCTCGAAACGGAAATGCGACGACGGATTCTGGACGATTGTACCAACGGAATGTCCGAAGCCGACGCCGTGAACAATGAATGCGTTCTGTACGAAGCCGATCAACGCCAAGGAACCCGAGAAAACGCTCCGGTTTGGGTTCGACCAGACGCCCCGATCGAAAAAGCACACCAGTGCCGATATCCATGGTGACTGGATACGACGATTGAAAACGGCATGGTTTCAGGCAGCCAATATATTCGGCCAAGTCATTTGTTTCCGTCTCCCCGCGAGCCGTTAAAACGATCACGGAAATTGAAAAATTTTCTTCCGAGGACTTGAATCAAAGCACAACGATGGTTTTCGACAATACGCTTTTCATGCCGGGGCGAACGATAAGCGACGCCGTATTATCGCAACCAATTTCGCATCACGGCAAGCAATCGTGGGGCTGCGGTCGGCTTGCCACAGAAGGCGTCCATTCCGGCTTGCAGGCATGCGTCCTCATCCCCTTTCATGGCGTTGGCCGTCAGCGCAATGATCGGAATGCGTCCGGAATGTCCCGGCTTCTTCTCGTCGGTCCCCGCTTCCATGTTCCGAATCTTCCGTGTCGCTTCGAAGCCGTCCATCACCGGCATCTGGCAGTCCATCAGGATCAGCGAGAATTTCTTCGACGCAACCGCATCGCAGGCGATTTGGCCGTTCTCCGCGAATTCGTAACGAAATTCGGCGTTCTTGAGGATTTCGCCGACCACGATCCGATTGATCTTGTTGTCTTCCACGACCAGGATCACCGGCTCGTCGTTCGGAGCATCGGCTTCCCCGGAAACCGGCGGCGATTCCGGCTCTGGAGCGTTCGAATGTTTCGGTACGTATTTACGCGGGGCGGTCCATTCTTTCGTTTCGAGGTACGAGCCGCCATCGATCGGAAGCGGCACGACGAACCAAAACTTCGAACCGCCGTCCCCCTTTCCGGTGTCGGCTTTGCTTTCAGAGTAAACGGCTCCTCCCATCAACTGGACGAGGTTTTTCGCAATGACAAGTCCCAGACCGGTTCCGCCGTATTTTCGTGAGAACGACGCATCTCCCAACGTAAATGATTCGTAAAGCTGTTTCATTTTTTCATCGGAAATGCCGCATCCCGTATCGGTGACTTCGACCCTGAGAATGCACGGCGTACCGGCATCGCGGATTTCGCCTCCGTCGTTGGAAACGACCAGCGTGATCTTTCCCCGTTCGGTGAATTTGATCGCGTTGTCGAGCAGGGCCAGGGCAACCTGTTCCAATCGCTCCATGTCGCCGATGAGATAACGTGGAACGGCGGTCGCGTATTTCACGGCGAATTCGATCTTCCCATCGGTATCTTTGGGGTCGAGCATTTCGGTCGCTTGCGCAACCACGGAGTGGAGCAGTCCGGAAAAGTCGAACCGTGCCGGATGCAACACGATTTTTCCCGCATTAATGTCCGAAAAATCGAGAATTCCGTTGACGATCGAAAGAAGCTGCTTCCCCGATGCCCGGGCCAAATCAATGTAACCGCGTTGTTTCGTGGAAAGCTCCGTTTCCGACAACAGGGCGGTCATCCCCATGATTCCGTTGAGCGGCGTGCGGATTTCATGGCTCATATGGTCGAGGAACCGCGACTTCGCCCGAGCGGTCTGTTCCGCTTCGATGCGTCGGACCTGTTCGCTCATGTCACGAAAACAGGCGGCAAAAAGACGTTTGCCGTCCTGTTCCATGCGGTCGATGACGACGTGAGCCGGAAACGCCGTTCCGTCTTTGCGTTTCAACGTCGTTTCAAAACGGACGGTTTCTTCCCGATTGATCTTGTCGTTGAACGCCTGCCAGTTTTCCGGGGTGAGGGCCGTGTCGAAAAGCCAGATTTTTTGATTGAACGGGCGTTCGGTCTTTCCGAATCCGAACGCTTCACTTCCCGCCTCGTTGATGTATTTGATCGTTCCTTCATGATCGAGCCAAACCACCGGTTCGGAAATGTGATCGATCACGGTATGCATCGTTCGGAGCGCCCGTTCGTCCAGGATGCGGGCGGTGTCGTCCGTAACAAAAATCGCCAACTGGTCGGTTTCCGTTTTGAAAATCGTGAGTTGTTGATACGAGTTGTGTTCTTCGTAACATGAAGTATAGGTTCCCGGTTCGCCGTCCATCGCCAACAGACACGGTGTCAACAACGGTTCTCCGTTCAGCTTTCCGGAATCGACTCGAACATGGTCGAAAAACTCCAACATGTGATGTCCGATCAATTCCTTTCTCGATAACCGGTTGATCTTTTCCAAGGCGGGATTGACGTCGGCGTAACGAAAATCGACCGGTTTTCCGTCCGGTCCGGGAACGGGGTCGAACAGTGCCAGTCCGTTCGGCGTTGCGTTGAAAATCGTCCGGAATTTAAGTTCGCTTTTTTGAATCGTTTCCGCCGCCTTGAATCGATCGGTGATGTCCCGATAGGTCCAAATACGGGTGATACCGGTTCGCCCTCCGAAGCCGAGTTCGGTGGGAACGATTCGCCAATCGTAGATTCGTCCGTCGTAGAGTTGGAGCGTTCCCGTCTGCGGCTGGAGCGTTTTCATGGCGACGAGCCGGGCGTCGTTGATTTCTCCCCATTGGGGCGAAACTTTTTCGTGCAGTTTCAACATCTTTTCGGTCGTAAGGTTTTGCCGAAAAATTTCCGGATCGCCGCCGTCGAACATTTCGATGAACCTCGTGTTGACGTGGCTCTTGCCGTCGATCTCCGACACGGCGATGATCCCGTCGTTCGACGCTTCGAGAATCGCGGTCAAATACTTTTCCCGTTCCAAGAGCGTATTTTCCCAATGCCGTTGTTCGGTGACGTCCCGGGCAAATTCGAGAACCCGTACGACTTCGCCGGTTTTCGGATCATTGATCGGAAAACTGGAAATCTCCACCCAGCGGTTCACATTCTCGAAATAAAAATCATGGACATGTCTTTTTCCGTCTTTCAAGGTTTGCGCGACCGGACAGTTCTCGCAAGGCTCGTCCCGTCCGTGGACTCGTTGATAACAAATCATCTCCTCGGGGTAGAGGACGGGAACGATTTTTTCCATCGCATCGTTGGCCTTCAGGATTCTCATCTCCTTGTCGTAAATGACCAACCCGTCGCGCATGGCTCCGAACAATTCCTCAAGAAACTGTTCCTGGATTTCGGCTTCGTGTTGGTCCGTGATGTCCTGGAGGCACGACATGAACTGGTGATCGCTCAAGCGGTGCAAAAACCGACGGTAATAATGCTCCTTGCCGTCGACGGAAGAGACGACTTTTTTGTCCGCGACAACGAAGTCGAGTCCTTTTTCCTTCATCTCCTTCATATCGTTGGCGTAGTCGTCATACAGGCTCCAACCGAAGGCGTTGGCAAGTTCGTCCATGGAACAGGACGGGCCGCTGAAATTCAGCCCCCACTGGCGGAAGAACGGATGGTCTCCCTTGCTGATAAACCAGCGTTTTTTCAAATCCCCCCATGCCAAATCGAAAGTCTGCTGCCGTTGGATCAAAGCACGAATCTGGTGATCGTATTTCCTGAAACGGTAAAGGCTCGTGGCGATTCCCGCGATCAACGCCGCGACGATCGCCCCGATGGCGTAATAGATTTTGTGCTGAAAATCGTGGAAGCGGATCAAGTCGGCTTTGTATTGTTCGGCCTTGAATCCCCATTCGATACGAGCATGGGGGTCGCTTGCATGGTGGAGTTTGATCGCTTCGTTCATCAGACGATTCAGCTCAGGGTTTTTCTCGCTATAGAGATAACGCAGGAAAGCAACGGCGGACATGTCGCCGTAAGCATGCAATCGATAGTCCTTGAGAATCGAATAATGATCGTTGAACGACATTTCGCTGATGAAAGCGACGTCGACTTTCTTCCGCTTGAGTGCCGCGAGGAGCGCCTGTCGCGATTCGAAAATCTCCGGCGGTTGAGCGGTCAGCATGTCCCAACTGAAGAACTCGGCGCAGTTCTTCGTTGTTCCGATTCTCATTTCGCCCAAGACCTTCTTTGTCGAACCGTAGGTGTAAGCCCGAATGGTATCCCGCCAAATCGGCGCCGAATAGTCGAAATCCGGGCTGTTCCAAACTTCGCTCCGACCGTACTGGGACGCGATGAGTTGACATTGGCCGCTCCGAAGAACCTCCGAGGCGGTCGGATGGTTCCCACGGAGATAATCGACATCCAACACTTCCACGGGAACGCCGGTTAATTCGCGGAAAATGCCGTGAATTTCCGTGAGCATTCCTTTCCGTTTCCCGTTTTCGGTGTAGCTGAGCGGATACAGCGCACCGCTGTCGAAGATTTTGACCGACTTGAATTTCGCCCGAACCGCCTCGATGTCGTCGGCTAAACGGACTTGTTCGGCGCGGATCATCTCCTTTCGCTTGGCGTCCCGAGTCGCGGGAATGATCTTTTGGCCTTCCGGTGTTCGTAAATAGCGGTTGATAAGAGCGATCAACGGTTTCAGCTTCTCGTTTTTACCGATAAAACCCTGCTCGATGGAAAAGTTCGGAACCAACAGTTCGTAGTCGATTGTCGGTCGACGCATGATTTCCAGTTCGGCGTTGACGGTTGTCGCAAAGCAATAAACTTCGCCGCTCTCCAATCCTTGCATCATCGCTTCCATCGTCGGATAGAAGACGGCTTGCCCGTCGGGAGGGAGGTAAGCGGCGAGCGGTTGCTGAATGGAAGCGCGATTCAAAAGCCCGATTTTCTTGTTCGTCAGATTGACGAGCGCCCCGAGCGGATCCTTGAGCCGCGTCACGATTTCGGCGTCGCCCCGGAAAATCGGATCAATCACCACGTATTCTTTCCGTCGCCGCTCGGTCAGGCTGATCGGACCGTAGAAATCGACGTCGCCGCTTTCGATCTGGTTAAACGCGTCCTCCCAAGTGAGCTTTCGAAGCTCGATTTTCAGGCCGAACTGTTTTTCCAGCATGTTGACGAACGGAGCGATCATTCCGGCGTGCGAGCCGTCCGGCAATTCGGCGTAAACGACTTCGTAGGAATACGCCAACCGGACAGGCGTGTTCTTCAACGATTCAAGAAGCTGCTTTTCCGATTCGGTCGGAGCGAACTCGCCCGCCGGAACTTGAGGCAGCCCCACCATGATCAAACCAAGGGCAACCAAGAGTTGCCCCGTGAACGAGAAAGAATAGTTGCGATTGGATTTCATTGCGATAAGACGAGACAAATGACAAGGGTTGGCCGAACATCATCTTACAATTATCAGAATTCAGTCGTGTTCTCGCTCAACGGAGCGACCTCACGTTTCCATGGGTTCAAGCCCTTTGCCTGGATGGCGGCGTTTGGGCTGATTGGCGGAATCAAGTCGTTCACGTTCCTCGTTTCCCCGGCGATCCAGGTGAGTGATCAGGGGACAATTGGGACAGGACTTGATTTGTTGAGCGAAAAATAGTCGCCACGCCGAAAAAGGGCCGCTCGTCCTGCAAGACGCGGCAGTCATATCGAGAGCTAATCCATTTCATGTGCGTCCTTTGTACGGGGGAAACCTGCTTTTGTGGGGTTGGAGCCATCGTGGACATTTCGTTGGCGGCGCCGGCCGATCCTTCGGTAGAAGCCGATTCTCAGTTCACATTCTGGCAATTATAGCTTTTATTCAAAGATTAGGATTCGACTGACGAAATTTTCCGCAGAATTTCACCTGAAAATTATTTCCCACATTTAAAAACCGTACATCCGCTACGTTCCGTCAACCGAGTTCCACGTCACGGTTTCCTTTGAACGACGGCCCAATACTCGATATTCCCATCGGTTGCCGGCTCCATTTCGGCTTTGGTTCCGGGATGGGAAAAATGCGGTCTCGGCGCCGGACGACGCTGCAACGGCAATTGCCTATTCGGCATTTCCGGTTAAAATAGGTGCATTGTTGCGAGATCGTTTGAACCGGAATCAGCCCGTTCGAGGTCAAGCAGCACCCGATGACATGCCCATTGAGGGACGAAATTCGGTCGAACCGTGCCTAAATTGATTGCGGCATGTTCCTTCGGATTCGATCCCGGGAAGGCATTGGAACGTATTCCATGCCGAGCGACTCGGGATGTTCGGCAACGATATTCCGCCGTCGAATAGTTACTGGAAGGCACTCTCGGACCAGTTCAACCATGAGTTCAACCGATTCGCCTTTGTTGGAGCATCACGTCCTTGGAAACTTGTTTCCTTTTTCCGGGCTGCCAACCCCTTGCCGATCGGCTCGAATCCTGATTTATCTGGGCAACAGTCGGTTTTTCGGCGATTCACGAGACATGGGTCTCGAAATCGTCCAAACGTTTTTGCAGGCGGAGCACATCGTTTGCGGACTCATCGCCGAGGAAACGGATTCCGCGTTCGCCGTTTGCCAACGGGACGGCATTCCCTGTTTTCCGCTACCGGAGTTTCTGCGGGGCACTCGAAAACAAATTCAGGAGAAAATCGACGAACCGGAATTTCAACACTGGCTCGACATTCATCAACCGCAACAACCCGATTGCGGAATCGTGTTTTACGGCGGTTGGGTTCCGCCGGTGTTTTCCCGTTTTCCCCGCCTCGGTTTCCTGAACATCCATCCCGCGCCGCTGCCGGCCCTTGCCGGTTACGAAGCGGAGCGATTTCATGTCCTCAAAGACTACCGTCGCAGCCGGGGCGTGATCCATCAGGTGGACGATCAGTTTGATCGCGGCGTCCCGATCGCCTATGGAGACGAGATCGATCTGCCCGAAAACATGACACCGATGGACGTCTATGAAATGCTGATCGACGGATGCAAACGCCCCCTGTTGAACGTGATGGATTGCATTGCCCGGGATGAGGAATTGCCGACCGTCGAGCCGATCGGCGGACCGGTGGAGACGGCCACCCTGAAAGACGCCCGTGCTGAAAGCGTGATCGATTGGAACCGCGACACCCATCGAAAAATCGATTGCCGATTGCGGGCGTTCAACACGACGGACGACGACCTGATCCTGAAAGCGCCGCTGGGAGGGCGATTGTGGGTGGTCCGCAACATCCTTTTGGCCGAAGGAACGTTTCCCGGCGTTTGCGGCGAGCGTATCGGAACATATCATGAAAAAGGCCCCTTCGAGGGAACGCCGATCGTTCGAACGACCGAAGGGGTCGCCGCCTTGGAAATAGGGGGGCTCTCCTCGTCGGCGCACGAACCGATTCCCTGTGATCCGCGCTTGATCCTGCCACGCGGCAGCCGATGCGGCAAACTGCTGACGGACCAATCAACATTTGACTGAAAAACCATGTCGCTTCTCTCGAAAAATCGCAGTGTACGGAATCGGATTTTCCTGGCGTTCCTGTCGATCACGCTGCTCAGTTCGTTCTGTTACATGTATTACGGATACGTCGTCAACAGCAACTCGCTGGTCAACGGTTTGGACAAGCGTCTCCTGGTGGCGACCGTGACGATCGACCAATTGCTGCCGCCCGACTTCATCGACCGTTGCATGGGGGACGGTCCGCCGCTGACGGACAAGGAAAAGGATTCCGTCATGCGATCGATTCTCCAACTGCGGGACAACTCCGAAATGGCGATTCTCTACGCCATGACGGAAGATACGAAGACCGGCCAAATCATCATGCCGATCGCCACGGACGAGGCGAAACCGGAAAACGGCAAGTCCCCCAAGGACGGCGTCGGTGTCGTCTATCACGATCCCTGGCCGGGAATCGTCGAGACGCTCCAGGACGGCAAAACACGGTTCGACGAAGGGGAAGACGATTACGGAAATACACGGAGCGCCTATCTGCGTCGCTACACGCGGCTGGGCCGTCCCTATGTTCTTGGTGCCGACATCAATATCACGGATGTTCGATCGGTGAAACTGACGGCCTTTTCGACGTTTTTCCTGATCGCGGTACTAACGCTCGTTTCGGCGGCCGTCGCGGGATGGTATCTCTCGAAGCGTATTTCACGTCCGATTCAGCGGCTGAGCCACTACACGAACGAATGGAGCCGTTCGGGCTTTTCCCCCGACATGCGCATTCCCGAGGACATGCTCCCGACCGACGAACATTGTCACGACGAAAACGCTCTGTTGGCGGCGGACATCGATTCGATGCGGGACGCGTTGAGCGCTCACCTTTCCCGACTTCAGGCCGTCATGGAGCAGAAGGAACGAGTCGAGGGGGAACTGCGGATCGCCGGGAGCATCCAGCAGAGTTACCTGCCGCAACACTTCGGCAACAATCCGGCCGTCGACGGATTCGCGACCTTGATTCCGGCGAAAAACGTCGGCGGCGACCTGTTCGATTACAAGGAATTGGACGACACGCATGTTTTTTTCGCGTTGGGGGACGTCACGGGCAAAGGGGTGCCGGCGGCCCTGTTCATGACGGTCGTGCTCGCACTGCTCCGCGCGGGGGTCCGGCAAATGGATTCGCTCAAGGAAATCATGGACTGGACGAACGCCTGTATCGAGGAAAACAATCCCGACTGTACTTTCGTCACGTTATTTATCGGAGTGCTCGACACGCAAACCGGACGATTGCTTTATTGTAACGGCGGACACAATCCCCCGATTCTCCAGCACGCCGACGGTTCCGCCGATTATATCCCCAACGCCGACAATCCGATCGTCGGCATCATGCCGGACATCTCTTACAACCTGCATGAAATGCGGCTCGAACCGGGGGAACGATTGATCGTCTATTCCGATGGCGTGACCGAAGCGATGAACATTCGGAATGAGTGTTACGGCGATGAAAGCTTCCTCCAGGCCGTCACGAAAATTCCCTTGGACGCGTCCGCCCGCCGGGTTGCCGAGTCGATCGTCGAGGAAGTCCGTCATTTCGCCGGACAATGCGACCAATCCGACGACATCACTATTCTCGTACTGAATCGGAAACCATGACGATCGAACAATCGCCCACCGAAACGCCGCGTCAGGCTCCGATCCTCCTGTTGGGCATTTCCCTGATCTTGCTGATCCTGGGCGTGCTCCCGTCGGGCCTGTACGGTCCGTTTCCCGCCTCGTGGAAATTGGCGGCGACGCGGCCGTTCTCCTACGCCGCCTATGCTGTTCGGGACGTAAAAAACGGCGACCTCTATGTCATGGACGCCACGCAAAAACGGTTGACGCGGATCAATGCCGACGGCGTTTTTCTGGGCGAACTCGACGGCGGCTCCCGGGACGTAGCCGGTTTTTTCCATGCCGTCGATGTCGCTCCCGACGCCGATCGCGGCTTTTTCCTCCTCTCTTCGGAGCCCGACGATATCGGAACTTTTCACGTCAAGGAAAAGATCCAGTATTTCGACCGACGGGGACGTTACCGTGAAACGCTCTTTGCGCTCGACAACACCGGTCGGGAACGGACCACGTTGATGCATCACGGTTCGATCCGCCGATTGAACTTCGACGGGAAAAAACGCGTTCTCTCTTGGATTCAATGCGTTCCGGAAGGAATACGCGGTTACGCAATCACCGTCGGGGATCACTCGAACGAAAAGACGACGTTCGAAGAAACAGCGAGGAAACAAGTCGAACCGATTTGGGAAATTCCGTACGACCAAGCGGATCGGGACATCGCCGACGCGGCGTTTTACGACGAAAGTTCGATTGTCGCCACGCACAAAAACGGTCGCATTTACAAATTCCCGCACCGTGATGGAGCGGCTCAAACGATTCTTTTCGACAGCGACAAGGAACCATTGCGGCCCGGTTTTTCCGTTCCGGCCGTTCCTTGGGGAATCGGAACCGACGCCGTGGGGAACATCTATTTCGTCGACATGACGCATCGGGAGGTTCGCCGTATCCCGCCGGCCGGAGAAATCGCAACTGTTTTTTCGGCGAAAAACGAGCCCCCCCACAAGCAGATTTCTGCGATCCCGCTTTCCGGATACGATTACTACCGCCTCCAAGCCGCTCCCGACGGAACCGTCACGCTGACGAACGACGTCTCCGTGCTCGTGATCGACGGACACCGAGGCGAAATCCGGTCGATCCTTCAGGAGATGAGCATTCCGAATTCCGTCCGGGCGGGGACGCTGCTTTCCCGAATCGGGATCATCCTGATTGGCGTCGGCGTGCTGTTGCTGGGCTTCTTCCTCTATTGGTCGATCATTGGTCTCCGCGTTCCGTTGGTCTTGTTCCTGACGCTCGCTCTGGTGCTTGCCATGGCAATCACGGCTTATATCAGTTTGTCGGTGATTTTGACCGATTCGAAAAATCGCAACACGGAACAGTTCCTGACCCAGTTGAAACTTCTTGCCCGCAAGGAGGCCGAAACCATTGATTCCCAAGCGTTTCTCCGCATTCGCAAGCCGGGGGACTACATGGACGCCGACTACCTGGCCGTTCGGCGGAAGCTCGAAAAAGACTTCGATCAGTCGATTCCCGAGATGAAGGGATTCGTCTTCACGTTATACCGGGTTTTCGACGGACGGCTTTACGGTTTGATGTACAACAACACGATCATCGGACCTTACTATCCCTTTACATGGCTCGACGACCCCGACCAGCAGTGTTACCGCGACGCCTTGGACGGCAAGGTCTCCGCGACTTACGACGAGAGCATTGCGGGAGACTGGTATTACGGCTTGGCCCCCGTGCGCGACGATAAGGGGGCGATCATCGGCATTCTCGAAGTCGCCACGGAATCCTACACGTTTAAGCAGAAGAACGGCATCCTGATCTCCACGATCGTGATGGACACCGCGGTGTTGCTCGTCGTGTTCATTTTGATCATGATCGAGTTGATTTTTCTTGCCAACGCTTTGTGGCTCGGTCGGCTCCAGACGACGTTCTCGAAATTTCTTCCCAAGGGGGACGATCAATCGCAGCGGGAAAAGTACCAGGAAATCATGGGGACTTTTTCCCCCTGTTTCCTCTCCCGGCCTTTGGCGTTCCTGTATTTCGTCGCGGCCTCGGTATCGCTCCCCTTCATGCCGCTGATGATGCAGAGCTTTTACGAACCGGTCCCCGGGTTCTCGAAAAACATGATCCTGGCGATTCCGACTTCCGCTTACATGTTCTGTTTCGGGGTCTCCAATCTCGTCGCCGGATATGGGGCCAAGCCGAAAAACTTCAGGCGGATCCTGTACGTCGGCTTGTTTTTTTCAGCGGCCGGTTTCCTTGCGGCGGCCCTCTCTTACGACATGCTGAGTTTCGCTTTTTCCCAAGGATTGATCGGCATCGGCGGCGGCTTTACGTTTATCGGAATTCGCAGCATCGTTCTGATCGAGCGACGAAAAACGGAAAACGAGGCCGGTTACGCCCATTTTTACGCCGGGGGAATCGCCGGGGGGAACGTCGGAATCGTTCTTGGGGCAACCCTGGCAGACAATTTCGGGTACGCTGCCCCCTTTTACTTCGCCTTGGTGGTTCTGGCGCTCGCCGCGATGTTGGAATGCGCCTGCCTGAAAGACTATTTTCACGAAGGTCGGTTACGAGCCTCGCAAAAGAATTCCCCCAAGGCGGATTCGGCGTTGAGCCGATGGAATCAAGGCTGGCGGGAATTTCGGCTGTTCCTGTCCGATCCTCGTGTTTCGGCGTTCCTGCTGCTCAACACGATTCCGACGTTTACGGTCGTCGCCTTTTCGATCTATTATTTTCCGCTCTTCGCCGAGGAGAATGGACTTTCGACCACGGCGATCGGGCGATACCTTCTTCTGGCGGGGATGCTGACCGTTTTTCTCGGTCCGCCGCTCACAACGGCGTTGACACGGATATTCGGCGTGAACCGTGCATTTTATGTTTGTGCATTGACTTGGTCGGCGGCGATGTTCGTGTACGTTTTTACGGGCACGCTGGGGGGAGTGATCGCCACGGTCTTGATTCTCCACGTCATCGACGGCGCCGCGGGACCTTGTTCGAATTACTACTTCCTCGGTCTGCGCGGCGCGAAAGCGGTCGGGGAAGAACGTGCCGTGGCGTTTATCGAACTCGGCGGAAAGATCGGCGAAACGCTCGGGCCGATCATCTTCGCATGTCTTCTTGCCTTTGGCGGACGCCGGGGGACGGCGACCATTTGCGTGCTTTGCCTTGTCTGTACGGGCCTGTTGATCCTGATCAACAGGTTGACAAACACCACGAAAAACGATTGACGCCGCGAGAACGAAAACACACCAACCATTTTTTGAAACGATTAGTCACATGAAAAACGCGGTATCGATCTGTTTCGTCCTCCTGGCGATCGGGACGATTTTTGTTGCGTTTTCTCCTTCCGTTCCGGCGCAAACGGTTCCCGGTTCGTCGAAAATCTCGGACGCCGACGTTCGGTTTCTCTGCGAAGGGGTTGAGGGAATCCCCAAAGGGGGCGCCGTTCCCGGTCCGGTGTGCGTCTTCGGCGAGAACGCGACCTCCGTCATCGATGGAAAGTACGGAGAGGGGCGAGCAACGCTCCTGGCGGCGGCCAAATTCGGCAAAGGGCGTGTTCTTGCGTTCGGACACGGCACCTATCTCACCAAAGACATGATCTCGTCTTCGCCCGATTGCCTCCGATTGATTCAAAACGGTCTCGAATGGTTGGGTAATCATCAAAAACCGCTTCGAATCGCCGTCATCGGCAACCCGGGACTTGCGGAGCATCTCGCAACGCTCGGATACGAAGCCGATGCGCTGACCGGCATGAACGATCCTGCCGCGAAAGGAAAATATCGGCTCCTTGCCGTGGACGCCGGAAAGATTTCCGACGACCAAATTCCGCGTATCTCGAATTTCGTTTCCAACGGCGGCGGTTTGCTGACCGCTTCGCTCGGATGGGGTTGGCTCCAGGTTTCCGGGAAAACCGATCTGAAAACCGAGCACGACGGCAACCGACTGCTTGCGCCGATGGGCGTCGTCTGGAGCGACGGTTATCTCGGGACGACCATGGAAAAGGACGGTGTCCCGCTTTTCAAGGTCGGCGATATTTCACGATTGCTGAACGTCAGCGAAGCGATGCGTCTCCTCCAGGCTCACGAAAAGGACCCCACGAAATTAACGCCGGAAGAGATCCGACAGGCGCTTTCGACGGTCGAAATGGGGATCCAATCCATCCCGGACAACCAGCTTTCGAAATACAAGATGATTTCCACGGCGCTGGAACGCGAGGTTGTTCCGACGCCGCAGCATAAAATCCGCAAGGATTCCATGATTCCCGACGTTCTCGCCATCACGCTCCAAGTGGAAAAATACTTGAGGTCGCAGAGTAGGAACGGATTTCCGGCGGACGGTGTTCCCGCTTTCAAAGCGGCCGGGAGTTTTCCGGGAGCGGCTCCCGACGGCGCTGCGGTTGTGATAAAAAAAATCGACATCGACACGATGGTACCCGGTTGGCATTCCCTTGGTCTGTACGCCGCGCCGGGGCAGACGATTACCGTTCGCATTCCCAAAGATCACATGGCGAGAAAAGGTCGCGCTCCGCTGAAGGCACGCATCGGTTGCCACGCGGACAGAATTTGGGGGAGCCGCGACTGGAGCCGTTACCCGGAGATCACGCTTGAAGTTCCCCTTAAAACGGAGGAAACCCGACTTGCCAATCCGTTCGGCGGGCTGGTCTATGTTACCGTACCGAATCAATACGGCGGGGAAACCGTTACGGTCGAAATCGCCGGCTGCATGGAGTCGCCTCTTTTTGTTCTCGGCAAAACATCGCTCGACGATTGGAAAAAAACAATCCGTGAAACTCCGGGACCGTGGGGCGAATTGGCGTCGGATCGCCTCGTTCTCTCGTTGCCGTCGGAACACCTGCGGAAGCTGGACGATCCCGACGCGGTAATGGAATTTTGGAACAACGTCCTCGATTGCTGCGCCGAGTTCGCCGCTTGGCCGCCCGGAAGAGAACGCCCCGAACGGATCGTTTGCGATCGCCAGATCAGTGCCGGATACATGCACTCCGGCTATCCCGTCATGACGCACATGGACGTCGAGCCGTATTTCGTAACGCTCAAGGACAATCCGGATAAGGGGTGGGGCTTCTTTCACGAATTCGGACACAATCACCAGTCCGGCGACTGGACTTTCGCGGGAGCGGGTGAAGTAACGGTCAACCTGTTCACACTCTACGTTTTCGAACGTTTATTTCAACGGGACGCGAACCGTGCTCGTAACGACAAATACTCTCCGGAAGAGCGACGTCTCAAACGGGAGAAGTATTTCGCGGAAGGATCCCCGTTCGACCAATGGAAGAACGATCCTTTTCTGGCGTTGATCATGTACGTCGACCTCCAACAGGAGTTCGGTTGGGAGGCGTTTACCAAGACGTTCAAGGAGTATCGGGAATTGAAATCGGAGGAACGGCCCAGGAACGATGACGAAAAGCGCGACCAGTGGATGGTTCGATTCTCAAGGATGGTCGGTCGCAACCTCGGTCCGTATTTCAAGCAATGGGGGATTCCCGTTTCGCAAACCGCCTTGGATTCCATCAAGAATCTCCCGTCCTGGGATCCGTACAAAAAAGGGGACGATTCCCGTCGATGAGCGGTTTCGACGGGCGGCAAAGCAGAGGATGAGCCGTAACGTCGAGCGACTCAGCTCCCGAAAATCTCCACTGCTCTTTTCATGTTTTCGATCACGGAGACGTTGAACGGGCAGCGGCTTTCGCAGGAACGGCATTCGACGCACTCGGACGCTTTGTGCGGCAACGCGCCGTAGTGCTGCTTGACGCCCGGCGGAACATGCGTCGGATCGAGAGCGGCGATTTCCATATATTTCGTAACAGCCGCAATGTCGATGTCCGCGGGGCACGGCAGGCAGTGATTGCAGTAAACGCACTTTCCGGAAAATGTGTCACGAAAAGTCGCCACCGCGTCGCTGTAGTCGAGTTCGGCTTCCGTTTTGTCGAGATACGAAACCGCTTCAAGGACTTCCGCACGACTTTTGCAGCCGATCAACGTGCTGACCACTGCCGGGCGCGACAAGGCGTAATGGATGCATTGGGGGACCGTCAGCGGTTTGGCGAACGGCGAATGGTTCGGGTCGATCAGCTTTCCGGCGCCGAGCGTCTTCATCGTCGTGATCGACACCCCCCGGGCTGCGCAAAGTTCGTAAAGCTTTGCGCGTTTCGAATCGATTCCCTTGAACGTCTTGCCGTCCAGTTGGTTCGCCATGAGCACGTCGATGATGTAAACGTCCGACGGGAGCATGTCGTAAGCGAGATTGACGCTGAACATCAGGTGGTCGACGATTCCGGTTTCGATCATTTTCGCGGCGGTTTCCGGGTTGTGCGAGCTTGCACCGATCAGCCGGATCTTCCCTTCTTTCCTGAGTTTTTGAACGTAATCGAAATACGCCGTCTCGAAAGCTTCATGGAAATCCTTTTCGGAGTCGACGAAAAAGATCATGCCGAAGTCGATATAATCGGTTCCAAGGCAACGCAACAGCTCCTCGAAATATTGTTCGCAGATCTTCGGATCCCGCGATACGTCGTATTGCTGCCGGAGATCGACGGAACCGATGTGTCCTTGGATCAACACGTCCTTTCTCCGTCCTTTGAGTGCCTTGCCGATGTTTTCGCGGATCGGCGTGCCCGGCATGAACAGGTCGATCATGTTGATGCCGTGTTCAAGGGCGGCGTCGATCGTTTCCTCGACCGCTTCGTACGGTTTGTTGTCGAGGTGCTCGGCGCCGAGTCCGACGACGCTTGCCTGCATTCCGGTGGTGCCGATAGGACGGTATCGCATGGTTTTCTCCTTGGGACGGGTGAGTGAAATGATTTCGGACGTGAATGTTTTTGCGACAAAAACAAGCGGCGGTGTTATCGGATCCCGACGGCGAGGACGGTCACGTCGTCGGCCAAATCCCTGCCGGACGAAAAACGGAGCACGTCGTTAAAAACGGTTTCAACAATGGTCGTGGAAACGTTTCCCCCGGATGGCTTGGCGTCGAGGATTTCAAGGAGTCGCTGTTCGCCGTAAAACGATCCATCAACGCCCATCGCCTCGGTCACGCCGTCGGTGTAAAAGAGGATCGTTTCGCCTTGATGAAGCTGGAACCGGGTCGGCAGGAACGGTTTGCCAGCATCGACACCGACCGGCACGCCGCCGTCGAGTTGCAGATACCGCGATTTGTTTTGCACCAACAGCACGGGCGGATTGTGTCCACCGTTACACAAAACGATTTCACCGGATTCGCAATCAAGAATTCCCATGATGGCGGTGACGAACATGAAAGCCTCGTTATGATCGGCAAGCCGCCGATCGACCCAATGCATCATCGCGGTGATGTCGTTCTCTTTTCCGGCGTCCGGTTTCGTGACGGCACGGAAAAGAGTCAGGCAGGTCGACATGAACATCGCCGCGGGCATGCCTTTTCCGGAAACGTCGCCGATCATGAAACAGAGACGACGATCATCGAGCCAGAAATAATCGTACAAATCTCCACCGGCGTGCTTGGCGGGCTGCATCCGTCCGGCGACGTCGCAGCGTTCCGGGTGATCGAGCGGACCGGGAAGGAGACTCTGCTGGAGCTTTCCGGCGATGCGCAATTCGCTTTCGACCCGTTCTCTTGCGGCAGCGGTTTCTTCCAATTGATGGGCGGAATCAACGAGTGCGGTGTGCATTTCATCGACGTTTTTCGCTAAAACCCGGGTCTCGTCCCCGGCGTCCGGAGAAGACGGAAGCAGCCGCGGATCGATACGGTGTTCCGTGGCGAAACCGTCACGTCGAATCTGGAGAACATAGTCGTTCAATCCTTTCAGGGGCCGAGTGATCAACTGCGAAACGACATAACTGAAAAACCCGACCATGAAAAACGAAATCGCGCCGACGACAAGAGCTTGATAGAACATGTGTCGGTTCAAACTGGCGATCGAATCGAGTCGTACATCGGCGCCGACCAGATAATCCGTTCCCGCCGTCGTCGTTTTGCGAATGATGACCGATCGGGACGAGCCATAGGAATCGCTCCCCTCGTCGAACCGCGTTTTGCCGTCCTGACTGGTCAGGGCCAAGTTCGGCCAGTGTTCCGAATACTCGTTGAAATACGGAATGGTGAATCCGTTATTGTTCGTAAAATGGTACTTGCCGTCGATTTTGACGAGCGTGTACAGGTTCATGAATCCGATGTCGTCGGCGATGTGTATCAGTTTTTTCGCGTTTTTGAAATATTCGTTCTCCGAAATCGCGTCCGGCGTCACGGCGCGGTTGAAATAATCGTCGCCGATCAGCATCGCGACGAACTCGACGGAGGACTCCATCCGTTTGTCGATTTGGTCGGAAAGCAGGTCCCAGCTCGTGTGGTAGGCGAAACTCATGTAGTAACACGTCGACAAAAAGAGCGTTACCAAAAATATCGTCGGCAGCTTCCAATAGATGCTGAAATGCTCCCATATGCGTACGAATATGCTGTATTTCCGGGGAGCCGGATGCGAAGGGGAAGATTCTCTGGTCATCGAAAAACACCGAAACAAAGCTCGAACCGAAAGATCGCTTCGGATTGCAGCAGAAAGTAACGAAATCGAAACATCACAAGATAAAGTATATCACAAATTCGCTTGTCGTGGGAGAAGGCGTTGTTTTCCAAAATATTGGGAGATTCCGAACATTTTGCAGGCAATGTCGGCCTCCCGCCGGCATTTTTCAAGTAGAAGCGCTGATTTTCTCCGTTCCCGATTTTTCTTCTTGGTTGCTTTGGATTTTACCGGATGATATACTGACAAACACTCGACGTTCATTTCGACGCCCAATAATCATGGAGAGATATCATGTTGCGTAAACTTTTTTTTCTCGTTGCGATTTTACTCTGCCTTCGGGAACAAGCGCTATCGGACGACCAGGCCGACTTGGCGGCGATTCGCGAATTTCCAAACGCCGCCAAGGCATCCGCCTTGGCGTTTTCAACGGGTTTCGACAAGCCGGAAGACGCCGCACGAAAATATCCTCCCGGTTTTCGTGTCGTTGCCGCTGAAGGACGCAACGGAACTGCCGGCCTCTTTTACGAACGAACCGATCCGAACGCCTATCCGCTTTGCACGTTTCCGCTCAAAAATCTGTTACCGGAAAAAAACTACACGGTCTCCGCTTGGGTTCGTGCCGAAGACCTCAAAGCGGTCGGCGATTCCAAGAACATCGGCGCGATGTGCGTTGAGTACTCGAAGGAGGGCAAATGGGTCTCCGGCGGCGTGTATTATTCGGCGAACGCCATCGATGCCGACTGGCAGCGCATTGAGATGACATTTCGAACTCCCCTCGACGTGAAAACGGGGCTCCAGCCCGACTTGAAATTCTATCTTCGCCAAAAAATCACGGGAAAAATCTGGTTCGACGACGTCGAGGTTCGAGAAACGACGCTCCCCGTCGCCGTCGTGTTGACCCGGCCGGACCGCTTGTCGTTCTTCGGCGATAACGGCAAGTTTTCGTTGCGCATGGAAAATGCCGTTGCAAAAAACATCCGGGTTGCCGCCGTGGTGAAGAACGCCGAAAAAACGTCGGAGCTTCTCCTGAAACCGGACGATCTCGATTTTCACGGCGACGTCGGCAAGCTCGAACCGGGTCCCGTTGAAATCGCAACGAAAATCGTCGACATGGAGAAAAAAGTCGTGCTCGGCGAAGAAACGTTCAACCTTGTAGCGAGGCCGGAGGCGACGGCGCCGCCGAATGCCTGCACGATCGACGAATTCGGGCGTGCCATCGTCGACGGCAAACCGTTCATGCCGCTCGGCGTGTTCGGATTCGCCGGTGAAAAGAATTACGAACGCCTGAAAGACGCCGGTTTCAACTGCGTGCAACTCTATGCAAGCCTCGAATTGAAAGGGAACGTCGATCACAAGGACCCGATCAAAAACGTGCAGGAAGGACTCGATTTGATCGACAAGCACGGGCTAAAATTGGTTTTCTCGCTCAAGGACCAACTTTCGAATCATCCGAATGCGCGAAAAAAATGGGGCGGTGTCGAGGGAATCGACGCCGTCTCGGCGCTCGCCGTCGAAACGGTCAAAGATCATCCGGCACTGTTGGCGTGGTACATCAGCGACGAAGAGATGCGCAAAGACGTTCCCCTGGTCGTTGACCTGCGCCGTCTCGTTTCGAAAATCGATCCCTGGCACCCGACCTGGACGCTCACTTATCGTTACGAAGACTTGCCGTATTACGGTGTTTCCGGCGACACCATCGGAGTCGATCCGTATCCGATCGTCAACAAGCCGATCGAAGAGCAGTCGATCAAATTGGTCAAGACCGCCATGACGGCCGGTAACTCGACGGGGTTGCCCGTCTGGGCGGTGCCGCAAATTTTCAACTGGAGCGTCTACCGCCTTAAGGACGACCCGAAAGCCGCCGCGGAGTCGCATTTTCCGACCGTTGAAGAGATGCGGGCGATGGCCCTGTACGCCGGGATGCTCGGCGCGAAGGGGTTTGTGTTTTACAGTAATTTCGACATTTGCCAGCGTTACGATAAAATCCTCCCCGGCAGTGGCGAACGGGAATGGCCGAAAGTCGTCGAAATGGTGAAGTCCGTCAAGGAGCTCGAACCGTTCGTGTTGAGCACGAAAAAGCCGCTGGAAATCGCCGTGGAAAGCGAGCCGAAAGACGCCGTCGAAGCGGGGGTGTTGCTCGATGACAACGGGAACTTCCGAGTGATCGTGATCGGAACCGGCGGCAAGGCGAAGGGAGTGTTTACGTTGCCCGAAGCGGTGCTCCGGTTGAAAAAGGAAACGCTTCGTTCGAAGTTCGGCAAGACGAAGCCGCTCGGTGAAAACCGTTACGAATTCTCCGTCGACGCCGTCGATTCCGACGTGTTGGAATAAGCGATCGTGCGACAATCACGACGAAACCGCGGCGCCCCGAATCACTTCATCAATCCGAGGAGCGCCTCCGGCGTCGTGTAACGAATATTGTAAACGGCGATCATCTTTCCGGGAACCTTGTTTCCTTCGTAGGGTTTGACGTCGATCCGGACCGCATCTCCCATGTCGGTACCGATACGATCTCCCCGTGTCGCCTGCAACGACTCGACCCCTTCGTAGAACGCTACCGTAATCAGGCCGATTTGCTCCGTGTAATTTTTGCGGGCGGCCACCGATTCCTCCGCATCGACGATCCGGAATCGGCGGACCGTGTCGTTCGTCCCGTTGGCATCGACAAAACCCTCGATTGGGAATATGCTGCTCGATCGTTCCCCGACGAACCACGACCGCGCCTTTTCGAGAGGCACTCGTGGAGCGACGACCATTTCACCGCTGGAACCAGGGGCGACGGCTTCAACATAGGCCCCTTTCGAGATTGTCGTTTGCGGTTGTGAAATCGAGTTCAGGCCGTCGACCATCACTCGTACGAAAACATCCTTCGGGCAATTCGCCTTGAAGAGGATGCGATATTCCTCCCCTTTCGACAACGGCAGATAGCAGTCGTTGCCGCGAAAGGTAAAAGCCCGTTTGGCATAATTTTTTTCTGAGGCGATCGGACGGGTTTCGATCCAGACGTCGAAAATTCCGTCGGTAGGAGTTGCACTCGAAGCGGTTTCCAACGGATTCGGTAGAACCGCGGCATTCAGCATTTGCTGCGGTTCGGCGAGTTGTGAGGCAGAAGCCAATCCGATTCCCGGCTCTGTCTCCAAGTCCGACCGGATCGGCGGCGGTGAATTCGAAGCGATGCCGAATTTGGCGCTGATGCCGCTCATCGCCAGTTCATTGGCATTCAAGAGTGCCGCTCCCCTGGCTTGCCCGACTTCGCTTATTCCTTTCGTGTCGAGCAATTGGGCGCGGAGAGTCAAACCTCTCGATTCGAACATCGTCATTTGCCCGTCGATCAGGATGGGAACGTCGTCGCCCTCGACGCACATCTCTTTTGTTTTATCCGTACCGAGGTCGGCGGGAGTGATTCCCTTCGACCGCAAGAATTTTTGCAACGAATTTTCAGACAGGACCGAATAGCCGCTCCGGTTTCGTCTCGACTTGGCAGCCAGGCTGTTTCGAAGTGAATTGGCGACGTCACGAGGCAAGGCGCCGTAACGCGGGTCGAAGGTCCGATTCCCGCCGGTCGTGAATTCCGGAACGCCGATGCGTGTGAATTTGCCCATGCGCATCTGCAAGTCGATCAGTTCGGCAACATCGTCGACCAATCGTGAAAGAGCAATGGCACGCAGGGGGAGATTGAACCCCTCGCCGGCCGATTGGTTCAGGACGATAGGATTCTGGTCTTTGTCCAGTGCGGCCCGGGCAACCCAAGAGACATTGTCTTGCAAATAGGTGACAAGTTCATCGCAGGTCACGTTGCGGTCGGCGTCGAGATCGGCGTGCCCTTTGAACGCCTGAATAAGCCAGTAGGTGAAGAGCGAATGTTTGGCGTCCCCCCAGAGCCAACTTTTTTCGTTGGCGCGGCAACTGGCGATCGTGACGACGTTTTTCATGGCGGCGAAGGAACCGGAAACGTCGCCGCTGTCTGCCTGTTGGAAATCGACGCTTTTCGCGGTTCCGGCGAAACAGGTGTCGACCAGTAGCAGCTTGCTTTTTCCTGATGCTTTTTCGAACAGATCGCGAATCCATTCAAGAGGAATCGCCGCCGTTTCGAAATTTTGGCGATCGAAATTGATCATGGCGAGATAAAGTTTTCCCGCTTCGTCTTTGACGCCGTGTCCGGCAAGATAGAGCAGCGCGGTATCGTCGTCCTTGAGAGAGCGGCACCAGGCTTCGATCTTACGCATGACCGATTTTCGGGCGACATCGTCTCCGGTTTCACCGAGCAGCGCCGCGGAATCGATACACGCCTGAGCTTGGCAATCGTAACGTTGCATCAGGATTTGCGCAAGTTGCCCGATATCGTTTTCCGCGTAATCGAGCGGTGCGAGTTCATATTTTTCGACACTCACGAGCAAACACTTGAAGGTCGGCTCCGTTGCGAAAAGGGAGAACGCAAGAGAACACGTTGACAGCACCAGGGCCAACGGCAACAAAATGAAATTTTTCATGGATCGATTCCGCGTTGGTAAAAGGTCGGCCGCCTCCCTTTCAGCGTCCGAGTTCGAATGTGACGTTGAGCGTTCGACCGTCGTTGACGTTGATCACTTTCGCGTTCATCGTTTTCGGCGAATCGTCGACGGCTTTCGAGTAATCCTGTTCGTTGCGGATCGGCGTCCCGTTCATTTCGACGATCACGTCGCCGATTTCGAAACCGGCTTTCGCTCCCGGTCCGTTGGGAACCAATTCCGTAACACGAACGCCGCCGGGATGGTTGATCGCCCGCACGCCGAATCGGGGACCTCGATTCGAAGCAACCTGGCTGGGCTCGCCGGGAAGAGAACCGTAGACTTCGATCGACTGGGTTTTTTGAACGGCAATGCCCTTCAGCGGCGGATCGAATTTGTATCCGTCGGGCCGGCCGTCGAGAAACGCTTTATGAACGTCGGCACGTAATTCCGTGACGAATTCCGGCCAAGTCGCCGACGCATTGTTTCGGTGTTTTTCGAACAACGCGACCAGCGGCCAGGTGAAGCAGGAACCCCGTTTTTTCGCCGTGGAATCGACGAACGACGCCTCTCCCCGTTTCGACGAAGTGATATCGACCACCCCCTCCGGCTTGACGAACAATGCCTCGAAGACCGGCGACATTTTTTCCGGCGACGAGACGGCTCGCGGAAAATCCTTGCTCACGCCTTCCTTTTTTTGTTCGATATTGCAACAGTCCGTCAGCAGGACGGTCAGGCGTCCCTTTTTTTCCTTCATCGCGGCAAGGAGCGTCCGTCGTTGCAATTCGACCGCCTTGCCATTTTCGTCACGGAGTTGGAGATATTGCCCGCCGTTTCCCGCATCGTGAGCCGCGTGACCGGAATAGTAGAAAACCAGCGTGTCGCCGGCGGCGGGATCGATCCGATTTATTGCGTCAAGAATATCGTCGGGCGTGATTGCGTCGATGTCCATCGATACCAGGTCGAGCCGGGATGGCGGAACGTTTTCCTTGAAGAGCCGCTCGATATTTTTGTAATCGGCGACAAGGTTCGCTCCGAATCCGGCACGTCCGTCGGCGGCGATGACGACGTGAATCGTCGGATCGGCCGCCGGAACGAACGCCGGAAACAGACAGACGAAAATCAGGAAGAGGAGTGAGCGTTTCATGACTTGTTCTCCGGGTAAAGCATCTCGCAGGGGGAGGCGGTTGGCGGGAAATCGGAATGAATCAATTGGAGGGGATTTTCTCTCACGGGAGGCGGGGGTTCAGGGGCGAAGCCGACCGCCCGGTCTCGGCTTCATCTTGGGCAAACAGGGAGACGGTACCGAAAGTCAGGACGCCCCAAGCGAGAAGCAGGAGACAAAACGTCTTTTTCATGGCAATTTCCTTTCAGGGCGAAATCGGCGTCGGTGTGTCAGGAAACGAACGATCTACCCGATCTTATGCTGGATATGAGTAAACGGCGACACGAAAAAAGGGGGGTATTCACTTCATTTGTCCTAAAATTTCCTCGACGCTGATCGACTTGTCGAAGGGCCAGTCCTCGTTGTTGAAGGAATCGCGGCGAAGCAACCAACATGCGGTGTCATCCCAGGAAAGAACGATGGGAACTCCGTCATCGATGTCACGTCGAATCAACGCCACCAATTCGGTGTCCAACGCCAATGATTCCCCTTTCTTGACCGCCATTTTGACGGCGTGACGATCGAACGGCAACTCGAAACGCTTTGACTTCTGTCGCTCAGCGGGGTAATAAACGGCGAAACCGTTCGTCTCCCTCCACGGACTGAAATAAAGGAGAACCAATGTCGCCCCCTGCGGAAACGAGGATCGTGCCGCTCCTTGCTGCCGCCATCGGCACAGATATCGGGCCAATCGGCCGTAATCGGTCGGTTCGCAAACGCGGATCGCCAAATCGAAAAAGCGATTCAGATAAACACGGGAATCCGCATCCGGATAGGGGGCCAATAAGATACCGTCGAGTGATCGTAAGTCCCCCGCTAATTTTTCCCGATCGGTTTTTGCATTGCGGTCGATCAGGCGTTCCAGGGCGAACAGCCGCAAGTCCAAGGCTTCACGCGTCATCAGTTCGGGCTCCGCGCTCAGTTCGAATTGTTCGGCGAAACTCCGCAACGGTTGGTCGTCGTCTTTCGAGGCGATCACCGCTTCGGCGAACGGACGATACAGGAAAGCGTTTGGGGCGACGGCATTATTATCCTCGGGAGGAATTCGTTGGGGGGCATCGTTCAGGACGGCCAGTTTACAGAGCGATTTCGTTCGAAGAGCGTCCGACGGATTTTCAATCAGCCTCGCGGATTCTTCATACAAGGTCGTCAGTCGCTTGACCGTTTTTTCCGGAAGCGCTTCGGAGGCACAACCGGAAAAGAACAAGCAATCCCCTTGTGCCGAGAGTGCTTCGGCGAGAATGCCGTTCGAACCGCCGGACGGATCGGATCGAAGATCCGTTTCCAATTTGCGCAACTGGGCCGACGCCTGTTCGTCGTCTCCACGGTACCGAAGATCGACGGCCTCATGGACCTCGGCAAGCATCGGCCTTGGAGCGGCGGGGGGATTTTCGGGCGGTTTCGTTGCCGCTCCGGAAAACATTGTCGTCAAGGTGATCAAAGCAACACCGATGATCGCGGTCAGAGCAGTGGCGGCAATTCCAAAGGAAGAAAATTTCCGTGAACCGAGAAACCTTTCCAAGGCCCTGACCACTTCCCGCGGCTCCTGGAACCTCGACGCGGGATCGGGAGCAAGCATTCGGTCGAGGATCGTCCGCAGTTTTTTCGGGAGCGACACCGGAAGCTCTATTAACGGGGTTTCCGAGGGGGCGCGACCGTAAAGGAGGAAGAAAAACGTGCAGCCGAGGCTGTAAATGTCGGCACGAATATCGACATTGGCGGCGGAAATCATCTGTTCCGGCGCCATGTAGCCGAGCGTTCCGAGGATATGCCCCTGCCGGGTTTGCGGTTCGAGTTCCGGTACGTTCTCGGCAAGATGCTCCCGCAATTTCGCCAGTCCCAAGTCGAGAATTTTCACACGTCCGTCGGGAAGGAGCATGATGTTTCCCGGCTTGATGTCACGGTGAACCAATCCCGCTTCGTGGATCGCCTGAAGTCCCAACGCGGCGTCGTGAATGATCGCGCACGCCTTGGAAATTCGGTGTGATTCCGGTTGTCTTTCGAGCTTCGGTTTTTTCGGATCGATTTTTTCGGAACGGGAAAGAGCCCCGGCCAAAACCGTCGATTTTGATTCATCCGCTGTTTTCAGGGGCGGATTTTGCCTCCCCCACTGGCTGAGCGTGATCCCTTCGACAAGCTCCATCACGAGGAAAGGGGAACCGTCCGGAGCGATACCGGCGTGTTTCGCTTCGACGATGTTCGGATGTTTGAGGCGTCCGATCATCTCCAATTCGCGGGTGAATCGTCGAAGCGTTTCCGGGCTGCCGACCTTCCGTTGGTTGACCATCTTGAAGGCGACGAAATTGTTGAGCAGATCGCTCTTGGCCCGATAGACGACCCCCATGCCGCCGCGACCGAGTTCGCCGAGCAGCGTGTATCCGGCGATGCTGCGACGTTTGAAAACGGTGAATTGGCTGACGGCTTCGGCGACTTCGTGGACGATCGATTCGTATTCGGGAAAACGCGACAAATATTGATCGAGAAGCACCTTCACGGCTTTGCGCTGCGTGAATTCGAATTCGACGTAGAGCAGTTCTCGCAACAGATCAGGACGTTCCCCGACCGACACCTCTCCAAGAAGCTGTTCGATACTCGGAGCCGTCGGTTGCCCCCAGGTCTTTTCAAAAAGACGGCGACGCTGCTCGATTTCTTCCGAAACCATCTTGTCGTCGTCGTTGGATGCCGTGCTCATTTTTTTACCCTGTTCTCTCAATTGCGTCCGGAGAGGCGAGAAGAAATTCAGCGTTCATGATTCATTCCGTGTTCCATTCTTTTTCCGCTTGGGATTGCCAATGGTCCCATTCTTTTCGGATTTTTTCGAGGGTTCGTTGAATGGTGCGAGTCGAGCAACCCATTTTTTCCGCGATTTCGCTGTTGGAGTAACCGTCGTTTTTCAGGATGACCAACTCTTCGGCGTCCGGCAGGTCCAGGATCCGCTCCCAAGTTTCCGCGAGTTCCGCCGCCAGCTCCGGCGACGGTTCACGCCCTCCGGAATGCCGGGCCAGTCCCGCGCATTCGTCGTCCGCTTGACCGTTTCGTGCCGGCGACGCTCCCGATTCCCCGGCCAAACGATATTCCTGCCGCTTTGCCGTATATTGCCGTTGCCGTTCTTTGTTGACTTTCCGCCTGACGATTGTCGCCAGAAGTTTCCATAATTCGGTCGAATCGGCGATCGGCTCCTCACGATTTTGAGCCATGCGACAAAAACTGTTCATCGCACTCAGAGCGACATCTTCTTCATCGGCGGCTCGCATCCGCAAACCCTCCATGCGGCGTTTCGCCAAATGGACGATTTTGACGAAATACTCCCGCCAAAGTCGTTCGGCGGCTTCTTCGTCCCCTTGTTGCAACGCGGGTAACCAGTAAGTCGGACTGGTGGTCATCATGTGGTGGCAATAAAAAATGAACGGTGTCGTGTTTTGTACGGAGCGTAGCGGAGTTCAAAATGCGACGGACTCAACACAGCAGGCGGTCGAACAATGGATCCAATCGATCACTTGCTCAATAAAGCTCCGAGTGTTCATCGATTTCCATTATCGGGGCGGGGCATTGATGTCGGAACCGTAGATGCCGGCCCCGTCCGGTTTTTCACTTTTCGTTTCCGATCCCGGAAAATGATTATTGGTAAGCTCGATCGACGTACCTGTTGCTTTCAAGGAGGCCGCCATTCTTCCCGGACTATTCGCATCCCCTCTCCTCGTTCTTTGGAAATAGGACGAATAAACATGCGCTTTTCCCCCTCGGACATCGATTGCCGGATTGCCCGGACTCTGAAAATTCGCCTGCTGGAAACGGACGATTCCGTTATTGATGATGGTTCCTTCGGTCGGACTTCCCCAAAACGCGGTGTTGTAGAGAATCAGTCGAGCTTCCGGGTGAACTTTCGCGGTGTTGACGTCGTCTCCCATGCGAACATAGGAGCGAACCGGTTGTCCCTGAATTTGCGTATTTACCAATTCGGAGTTGATGCCGATGATTTTCGTCTCTGGGCCCGCATCTTCGACGAACAAGGAAAATGTGCATCCGTCCGATCCGTGGCCGATGACGACCATCTCTCCCGGATACTTGCCGGTAATCGCGTCTTTCAGGAAATGGATGCCGTAAACCGAACCGTACACGAAATTGTTGAAGATCGTCTGATTTTTAACGTCGGCGAATTTCAATTGGCTGCAATGCGCCTGGACGTATTTCATCATGTTAACGACAGGATAGCCTTGCTTCGCTTGCGGAGGTCTTGAACTGTAATGCGGGTTGAACTGCATGTTGCGAATGAATCCCCCTTTCGCTCCGCCGCCGACCCAGATCCCCGCGCGGGTGACCACACCGGCGAAATAATCGACATAGTGACCGCTCGTGTCGTAAGAAGCAAGGTCGATTCCCTTGTCTCCGAGCGCGATCGTAATATTCACGGCGTAAACATTGGGCCCTTGTCCCTGGATCAGGAACGGCGTCGGGCGAGGATGGGTTGCGTCGAATTCGCCTGTCACCAAATTGTTCTGGACGATATTGAATCCCCGGATACCCGCATCGGCTTCGATCTGGACGAGCGACTTTCCGCTTCCTTCGGCAACACCGTCCCCGGCGTAATGGGTAAACAGGGCCGTACCGCCCCCTTGGGTGTGGTGCTGAACGTCCCAATTTCCTCGTAATTCGATTCCCGACGGAACCGTGATGGGACTTTCGACCAAATATCTTCCCGCCGGCAGGTAAACCGTCCCGCCGCCGACCGCTTTCATGGCATTCAGCGCCGCTTGCAGTTTGGCGGCGACGTCTTCCGTCGGCGCATCGTTGTTGAAGCCCGTCGCTCGGGGAAGATCAAGTCGTAAAACCTTGTTCGACTTCGGTTTCGGATGCACGGCGATATCCGTCTTCAAGTTTTTCGGAATCGGCTCGAAGACGTATTCGTCGCCGGTTTTTATGTCGACGACGGCGGCGCTGCTCTCGTTGTTGACATCAAGTTTGCGGTTGTGTCCCGAATTCAGCGACTTGAGCAACTTCGCATCACGCCCCAAATAAACATGACCGGTGGGCTGCTTGAATTCGCTTTGGGTGATCAAAATGTTACCGTTGTTGATTTTCAGGGCGTATTGGCCGTATTGGTCGAACGTGCAACTTTCAAAGGAGATGACGCCCCCTTCCCGACCGTCGCTGACGATGGGGCCGGTGAAGTCGACGCCGTTGAATTGCGTGGAGGTGTTGAAATCGCTGAAGAAATACGCCGCGACGCCGTCTTTGTCCGCTCCGAATGTGGAATGGGAGAAGAGCAAGCCGTACGGATTGACTTCCTCGACATAAAGGCCGGTTCCGCAGTTGTCGATCCGCAGTCCGAAAAACTGCGCGTTCGGAGTCGCTTTGTTGCCCGGTTCCTTGCCGATCCACATCCCCGTTTTATAGCCGGAAACATAAAGATGCGAAACATATTCCCAGTCGGAACGGTGCATTTGGAAGCCGGTTCCGTTCCCCCTTGTATATTCGGCAACTTCCGTGAGCGAAGGAGCCCCCGGGAGTCCTGAATTCGCCCAATATTTCGGGTTGATGTGCACGTTTTCGATGCGGCCGATGTCGGTGCAGACATGAACTTCCACCCCCGTTTTGAGAGCCGTCATGTAACTGTTCAGAACGTAGTGTAACTCGCTGGGCGCGGAATAGAAACCGTTGTAAGCGTTCACCAGAGTGACGTTTTCCACCGTCGCACTGTCGCCGGAGGTCTGATAGAGCGACCACGGATACGGTTTGACGCTCTTGATTTCCTGCTCGGGATACCAAAGGGAGAGGTTCGTCACGCCGGTCGAGGCGGGCATTTCGATGAACCGATCGAGATTGTTTTGCGTATTCTTGCCGGTCCGAACTTCGAGAATGGTTCCGAGGACTTTTCCCGCATTCAACTCGGGGTTCGCCCAATCGCCGCGCAGTTGCACGCCCGGTCGGAGTTGTAATCCATATTCGTACTCGATCGGCGTTTCCGTCGCGGCCGCTGCACCTTTCCCGGGTCTCGGAAATTTTTTGCCGGTTTGAGAACTGCGGAACTCGTAATTCCCCGCCGGAATGTACACGACACCGCCGCCGCCATTGTAAGCGGCATCGATCGCCGCCTGAAAAGCGGCTCGGTTGTCGAATCCGGGCTCGGCTTTTGCGCCGAATTTCGCGTCGGTGACGACAAAATCGGAAATGACCCAATCTTTCGTCGGATGCGTGGTCTTGATCGCCGTCTCTCCCAAGGTTTGGGCGCTTGCGGCAATACATGCGGTCGCCACCAGCCAAAAAACAAGCGCATCGGGAAAACAGTTGATTTTCATGGAATCTTTCTTCATTTGAATGCGGTGGTAATAAAAAATGAACCGATACCTCACGGCAGTCGGTCAAACAACGGATCAAATTTTATTACCTGCTCAATAAGCTCTGACGATGAGTCTACCCCCATCACCCACTAAAAGTATAGCATTTTTTCCCCTGTCCTGGCAAGCGCCGACACGTTTTCCGAACAGCCCTCAAAAACCGGAAACATTGGCCCTGAAATTGCGAAACGTCACAAGATCGGTTAGAATCAATTTTTCCGAACTCCGGCGTCGTGGATGTTTTCACAAAAAATGGCGGGACAACAAAAAAAATACCATGAAAACGATTTTGCATGCTTTATTGTTCAGCGTGCTTTTTCTCCCGGTTCAAACCGTTGCGGCACAGATTCCGGACGCCCCGTTACTCTTCACGAAGCAGTACAATTACCAGGGGCTGCACATTTACGACGCTTTTTATCAATGGAGACCCGGCGGCGGGATTTACGTCCTGGAAAATCCGAACGATCCGTCGGAAAAGCACCGTATCCGTCCCGTGATTGATCCGACGACGCCGGAAACGCTCGGCGAAGGAGTTTATTCCGACGTCTCGCTTTCCTTCGACGCCACGAAAATTCTCTTCTGTTTCAAAGGAACACCGGGGGGCAATACGAGCATTTTCGAGATCGGCGTCGACGGCAAAGGATTGCGGCAGGTCACGAATCTCGACAAAAACGGCAATCCGTACAAGGGATCCGGCGGCGGACACCACGACGTCAGTCCGTGTTATCTTCCCGATGATCGGATCGTCTTTTGTTCCACACGGTACAGCGGTCTCGTCCCCTGCGCCAACAACGGCGTCTCGATTTTGCACGTCATGAACAACGACGGTTCGGACATCCACACCATTTCGGTCAACAACGTCACGGAATTCGATCCATGTGTTCTCCCGGACGGTCGGATCCTCTTTGGACGATGGGAGTACATCGACAAGAACGCTTTGACCATTCAGAGCCTTTGGACCGTGAATCCCTGCGGCACCAACGAAACCGCGATGTATGCGAACAACATGGTCTTTCCGGAAGCGATTCTCCAGGCGAAACCGGTACACGGCAACCCCGATCTGATCGTCGGGACGTTCGCGCCGCACAACGCGCCGCCGCGGGGAGCGATTGCGATGATCGATCTGCGCAACGTCGAAATTCCCGGACAGGGAAAAAACAATCCCGACGCGATATTCAATTTCGAGCATCCCGACAAACCGACCCATGATCGTGGTGAATCCCGCGATCCGTGGGCGATCGACGAAAACAACGTTCTGTACAGTGGAATTCCGAATACGCCGAACGCCCCGGTCGCCAAATTCGACAAGCGAAGCTCCCCGGTGCTCAACGCGATCATGTTGATCGACCGAACCGGAAAGAAAACCGTCGTGCTGAGCGATCCGATGTATGACTTGAAGCGTCCGATCCCGGTGATTCCCCGGGAGAAGCCGCCCGTCCTTGCCGACACGACCGATCGTACGAAAATCGAGGGGGATTTCTTCGTCCATGACGTTTACGCCGGAATGCCGACCGTCCCGCGCGGATCGGTCAAATGGTTGCGCGTCGTCGAGGAAACCTCCCGGGTCAGCGAAAGTCCCGGCGGTTCGTGGATGAACCAAACATTCTCGATCTCCGCCGCGCTGGCGTGGAGTCCGAAAATCTATCACGGAATCGTCCCCGTTCAGGAAGACGGCAGCGTTTATTTCACGGCTCCGTCCGGTCGGGCGCTCAGTTTTCAACTCCTCGACGCCGAGTACCGGCTCGTCCGTGGAATGCGCACGTTTATTCAGGCCGCACCGGGAACGGCCCGCAGTTGTACCGGTTGCCATCTTTACGACACCGCGCCACCGAGCTCGCTCCAGTCGAAAATGAGGGGCCGCGCACCGGAACGTCTCCGGGACGAGTCGTGGGGGAGCGGCTATTTCGAGTACACGAAACTTGTGCAACCGATTTTGGACAGAAAATGCGTTTCCTGTCACGGCGGCGAAAAAGGATTTGCCGGCGGACTCGATCTTTCGGGAGGCGAAACGGAAATGTTCAACATCAGTTACGAAAATCTGACCGCCCGGCGGGAAAAGCAGTATGTCGCCGATCTCATCGCCGGAATCTGTTGCATGAACGGGACCGCGTATTGGTCCTGCAAGATTTTCGAACCCTACGAACACGGGAGCGGCAAAGCCCCGCTTGCGGAAGTTCTTCTCAAGGACCCCCATCTGAAAGACGCCGGCCTGACGCCGAAGGAACGCGAAACGATATTTACCTGGATCGACGGAAACGGTTTGTACTTCGGAACTTGGGACTACACGAAAACGGGGCCTGCCTGCCGTGAATATGGTTACGCCAAGAGCGAACTGGTCGACGTGATGCGTCAATATGGTTGCGTCGAATGTCATGGCGATGCGAACGGTAACATTCAACGCTTTGACGATTGGATCAATTTGGAGAACCCGCGTATGAGCCGAATTTTACGGGCGCCGCTCGATCCGAACGCCAAGGACGGGTTCGGGGTCGGACTTTGCCGGAGCCGCAAGGTCGATCCGAAATTCAGTCGCCTCGGGCTCATGTTCAAGAGCGGTTACGAACACGCCGTACGAAATCTCGATCAATTTCCGACACAACAATGGAAACCGTGGAGCGAGACGACCGAAGGGGAACCCGTGATTTCCTTCAAGTCGACGCAGGACCCGGTGTATCGGAAAATGCTCGAAATCATGGAAAAAGCCGCCGCACGGCAACGAGCCAATCCACGAGCCGACATGCCCGGTGCGAACGAGGTCGGCAACGGAATCGTTGCGGGACGCAGCCGCCAGATCATTCCGCAGCCGCTCCCTGAAACGATGCCGAAGCTCGAAGGATCGGTCGACATCGAAGGAACCGCACGACTGCATTGGGACCGTTCCTGTCGGACGATCGGGTTGGTTTCCGAGATTCATCGTTCGGTCGCCGGACCGGAATTCGTACCGAACGAGGAAACGCTGGTCAATCGTACGGAATTGTTCGAATACACCGACACCGGCTTGCCGCCGGGAGAAAAGGTCCACTACGCTCTCGTTTTTGTGAGCGATCCTGCGACGACATGCGGGACATGCAAGAGCGGCGCGGTACTCCGGTTCGGCGCAACGGGATTCGAACTTTCCACGGCCCCCTCCCTCCAAAGTATCGAAGGACGTTGTCCGCTCTCCGACTTCAAACCGATGCGGTCCGAACCGGCGTTTGTCTCTTTCGATGTTCCTGCACGAAAAGTTCCCGACGCCCCGACGAACGTTCGTGCCGACGTTTCCGCCGGTTTCGCGACCCTCTATTGGGACGTTCCGCCATTCGGCGCTTACGAATATCGGGTTTATCGAACGAAAAACAACGGAACATCCTTGCCCGTCGACACGCAGCCGACCCGGGCCGGTTTCATGGAAGTACCCGTCAAAGGTGGGGAGAAAGCGACCTTCACCGTCCGGCGGATCGGACGTGGCGGCGAAAGTGAAGACTCCGCAAGCGTGACCGTCGAATCCCCGGAGCTGGAAATCGTGACGGTATTGGACATGAACAGCGCGAAAGGGGAGATCATCGGAGCGGCGCAACGAAAAGAGGGGGACATCGACACTTCCGCAGGCGGTTATTGGAAGACCGCGAGCCTGCCGGAATTCGATGTAAACGCACCGTTCGAATGCGAGTTCGACGTGACGATCAAGGAGCCCGGCCAAATCCCGGTCGTCGTCAGCAGCGGTCGGTGGAGGCACGCCGGTTGGTTCCTCCAAAGCATCGGCGGACGTTGGCGTTTTCACGTCGGCGGCGTCGATTGCGACGGCGGAAAGGTGTCGATCGGTGAAAAGACGCACATTCGCGCAACGTCCGACTGCCGGACGTTGAGATTGTTTCAGGACGGTCAATTGGTCGCTGAAATCTCGGGCTCCGTCAACAAATCGCCGTGGCGCGGCGGACTGATGATCGGCCAATACAGCGGCGAAGTATCACCGCAATTCCAATTCAACGGAACCGTCGAGGGATTGACGATTCGCCGCTCTCAAATCAAACGCCCCCCCCGATGAAACCGTTCTCGAAATGCTGCGAACCACGCGAAACGGCGGCATAACCGGCGTGTCAACGTCAATCACTTACACAATATCACCATGAAATTCCATCACGTTATTTTAGTGCTTTTAGGATTGTCGGCCTGTTCACCGTTGTTTGCCCAAAACCAGGAAATACGTCTGTTTTCCCATCGCGGCGGTCGAATGGAACATGATGAAAACACCATTCAAGCGTTTCAGGCGAGTTATGAAGCCGGTTATCACGGTTTCGAAACGGATGTGCGCATGACCAAAGACGGCGAATTGGTGATCATGCACGACAGCACGCTTGAACGTACAAGCAACGGAAAAGGAAAAGTCGAAGAGCAAACAGCGGAGGAAATCCGGCGGCTGAAGACGAAAAAAGGAAACGACATCCTTTTTCTCGACGACTTGCTCGATTTCCTCCGGGACAAACCGGGCCTGTATGTCGAATTCGAGATGAAAACCGATCCGACGCTCTATCCGGAGGAACGCCTGAACGAATTTTGCGACAAAATTTACAAGGCGGTTACGGAAAAGCGCCCGGCCGACGCCGATTACCTGTTCACTTCCTTCGATTATCGGGGATTGCGCTATCTGCAATCGAAACACAAGGGAGTCGACATGCTGTTGATTTCGGGAAAACCCTGCAATGACGAGACGATCGCGCTCTGCAAAGCCCACGGAATTAAACGGCTGGGAGTCACCATGAACGGAACAAGTCGGGAAAGTGTCCGGAAAGCGCACAAAGAAGGGCTGATCGTCAGTCTCTGGCCGGGACATACCGTCGATGATTTCGTGTTGGGAGCCTATTTGGGGTGTGACTACATGTGCACCGATATCCCGGTTTCCCTCAAAAAATGGATCACCGAAAAAACGCCCTGGCTCAAGGTCAAGTATTAGCGGCGAGTTCCGCGAGCCGATGAAGCATGTCACGAAGGCAATTTTCGCAACCGATTCACGGCGAGTTCGAGCTTGGCGACATAGTTCGCGATGAAATGGTCGCCGATCCGTTGTTGGACGAATCGGTCGATGCCGTTATCGAAGATATTGCCGACGAACCAAGTCGTCGACAGGGCGGTCAACAGGATTCCCGTGAGCGGATTCGCTGCCGTTTCGAGAACGGAACCGTCGGCGTACAAAATTTCCGGCATTCCGGCGTGTTTGTAATCCAACTGACGGGGGAGCGAAAACGGCGCCAGCGGCACCGGATCGGCATGGTAAGCGAACCGATAGAACGGTGTTCGAATCTGTCGAACCATTTCGCCGTTGCCGACTCGCGGTTGCCCGAACGAGAATGTTTCGACGGGGGCGATTCTCCATTCCGCAACCCAACGTGTCGCCAACGTCGCCAAGGCGCCGCCGAGGCTGTGTCCGGTGATCCAGATCGTTCGTCGCTTTTCGTTCGTTCTCTTCCGCAGGAGCGTTTCAATGGAACTCCAGACGTCCGACA
Source organism: Thermoguttaceae bacterium (assembly GCA_031549705.1). GTDB lineage: Bacteria > Planctomycetota > Planctomycetia > Pirellulales > Thermoguttaceae > WRKP01. Next base: position 3,041 of record JAVBPI010000051.1, on the reverse strand, counting down.
ACGCCTCGAAAAATCCTTGATGAACGAGCGCTCCGTTGTCTTCGACCTGCTGGAAATTCAAGTTGATGATCCAATCCCCGATGTTCTCGAAGATCGTGCCGCGAAAAGCAAGAACGATGGCGTCCTCCCGGGAAGCAACGAATCCACGCGACGAATCGCCGTTTGCGGAACCGGCGTTGCCAAAGACGTCGATGGAATCGAATCCGAAAAGCTCGAACCCGTCTGCCGTGGTCGGGTCCGTTGCATAAGCGGCAGCGGCGGCGTGAACCAACGAGAACGCCGTTGAAAGGTAATGTCCGCCGAATGATCGTGTTGGCATGATTTCGCAATTACGAGGCGGCGACACGGCGTGGACGGATTCCTTCAAGGCTTTCCCCAAGACGGTTCAGGGCTTCGGTTTCGATCTGTCGGACTCTTTCCCTCGTGAGTCCGAGCGATTCGCCGATTTCCTTCAGCGTTCGCGGATCGTAACCGGCGAGCCCGAAACGCATCTTGAGGACCTTCGATTCGCGTTCGTCCATCAGTTCGAGCTGCTCCATCACGAACGACAGATTATCGCTTTCCAGCATTTCCTCGTCGGGGCTCCGGGATCGTTCGTCCATGATCATTTCGCTGAGCGTCCAGCCGACGTCGGGTTGGTCCGTCTGCGGCGTCAGGTTGTTGATCATGATCGCCTTCTTGATGATCGGGAGCTTTTTACGCGGCAATCCCAAAATTCGGGCGACCTCTTCCGGCGTCGGCGTGCGGCCCAACTCCTCCGACAAACGGAGACTCGCCCGTCTCCATTTTGAGAGAAGCTCGACCATGTACGCCGGAATCCGGATCGTCTTTCCCGAATTGATCAGCGCCCGCTTGATCGACTGCTTGATCCAATAACTGGCGTATGTCGAAAATCGGGTCCCCATCGCCGGGTCGAATCCCTCGACGGCCCGGAGGAGCCCCAAATTTCCTTCTTCGATCAGATCTTGCAAGCCGAGTCCTTTGCCGGTGTACCCCCGGGCAATGTTCACGACCAGCCGCAGATTCGCCCGCACCATTCTGTCGCGGGATTCAAGGTCGCCCTGTTCGATTGCCCGCGCCAGTCGCTGCTCTTCTTCCTGGGTAAGGAGGAGCGTCTCGTTGATCTCACGCAAGTACGTCTCCAACGGCGATTGCACGCCGACGGACGTCACTTCCGGATCGTCGATGAATGCTGTTTCGGACATGGCTCAGGGGGTGAAAATCTGCGGCGAATAGCAAGGCGGAACGATTCCGTCTCCCTGCTCATCTGTATCGACCCGGAAACGAGGTTTCTCGAAAAAAGCGGACAATCATCGTTTTATTCGTCCTATCACCAATAGCGCGACTGTATCTGACGGTTCGCCTGTAACGATTGAATGGGACGGCGGGAAAACAAAATGGAGAAGGCGGTTGCTCTTGCATGATATCGACGGATTTGATACATATATATCGTTTCATTGAATCCATCGGAGCCGGGACCTGCGGTCCCGGAGTGTTGGGCATCCCCCGAGGTGTTGCCATGAGAAGATTGTTGACGGCTCTTGTCCCCATTCTGCTGATCTTCACGAATGTGCTGTTCGCCCAGGAAAGGCCGTTTCCCAAAATCGAGGAAATCGTTCCGTTGAAGACCGCCGGCGGGTTTTTCTTCTGGGGGGACGTTTATTTTTCGCGTGATTATCACATTCAGAAAAACGTCAAGACGGGAACATACCGCCTTCTCGACGAGCATTCGTTTTTGCGGGAAACCGGATCGTTCAACGAATGTCGATACCGTTTGGAAGAATTGGAAGCGGAAAAAAACGTGAAGCCGCTGAGCGGTCGTGTCGTGATTTTGCTTCATGGTTACGGTTCCAGCCCGCTGACGATGCGTCCTCTTGCCGACTGGCTGCGGACCCGCCCGGAATACGACGCGGTGTTCAACATGACCTATCCGACGACGCTGCAACCGATTCTGGAGCACGCCCGGATGCTGGACCAGATCGTCAAAGGGCTCCCTGCATCGGTCTCGCGGATCGATTTCGTCGGACACAGTTTGGGGAGCATCGTTATGCGACGATATCTGAGCGGCCCGCTTGATGAAGAATGGAAGGTCCCTTTCGATCGACTCGCGGCACGGGAACAATTCAAGCCGGACCCGCGCGTCGGACGCTTCGTGATGCTCGGTCCGCCGAACCACGGAGCCGAGTTGGCGACGAAATTGATCGCCAGCAATCCGATTTCCCGGCGTGTCGGCGGCGAGAGCGGCGACGAACTCGGGATTCACTGGAACACGACGGAACTCACGCTGGGAATTCCCTGTTGTCCGTTCGGCATCGTTTCCGGCGGCCGCGGCGACGACCGGGGCTACAGCGCCCTGAGTCCCGGCGACGACGATGGAATCGTCAGTACGGAAGGAACACGCCTTCCCGGTGCGGAGGATTGGATTCAGTTTCATGTCGGGCATGGCGAAATGCTCATGACCGAAGAGGTGTTCGTCGCCGCTTTCCGTTTTCTGGAAGCGAAACCGTTCCGTACCGACGAGGAATCAATCGATTCGGCTCGGTTGTCACCGGTGTCGCTCCGGTAGTTTAGCCGCTGCGGATTTGATTTTTTTCGCTCGGGAAGAAGAACCGCGACTGTCCGTGCCATAGAAACAGTCCGCCGGACACGCAAAACAGACCGAACAGGACAAGGGTATCCATTCCACGGATGACGTATTCAGAAGCGGCGTGTTCTGGCCGATAATGTGGCGGAAGGTGAAAACGTCTGAAAAGAAAGGGCGAAACGCTATCGGGCGATCAGCGCCGCCGCTTCGGTCGGCGGCGTCGGCGACTTCACCCAGCGATCCGGCAAAAGATTTTCCAGCGTATCCACGTTCGGATTCCAATCGCTCAGCCGATGCAGCACGTCCATCAGATACGCCACTCGTTCAAGCCATGCCGTCGCGCACTCGACAGCACCGTCATGATGATCGCCGATTTTTTCGCCGACTCCGGGCTCTCGAAGAAAAGCCAATTTTTACGACCGATCACGCCGTATTTCTGAAATACAGCACGCAACGT
>JAVBPI010000001.1:0-7873 GCA_031549705.1 Thermoguttaceae bacterium | reverse complement strand
ACGAACGTGATGTCGTTCCTGAATTCCTGCGTCGAGTCGTTTCTTCATGGTCTCGCTCCTCCGTCGCTGCCAGGCGATTGATTCTTCCGATTTTTTACTCTTTTTCAACCGCCCGGGCTCAATGTCCGTGAACGCTTACCGAACGTCAATAATTTGGCAAACGAAAAGAAGGGGCGTGTCTTCAGTCTCGTTGCCGACGTGTTCCATCTCAACACCTGCAAGGGGCTCGTCAAGATCGAGAACTGTACGCAAACAGGGATGGGAGACGACTTCCTGAATTTGCACGGAATGAACGTGATGGTCCAAAAACGGATCGACGACTTCACGGTCGAGGTCGGTGTCTCCGGCAAAACAGGGGCGTCGTATGTTCTCGGCGTCGGCGATGAAGTTTGGTTCATCGACGGCAACACGGTTCAGCGCGGCGAAACAGGAACAATCAAGGAAATCAAGGAAATCCGCGACGGTTCGAAAGTAATCGCCAAGCGGATTGTTTTCGAACGAAAAGTTCCCGAATCGCTCAAGGAAAAGGACGCCCTCGAAAACAAAACATGGAACGCGGAATTGGAGATTCGCGGTTGTAACGTCTTGAAAAAGAACCGCGCCCGGGGATTGCTCATCACGACGCCGAAACGGGCCGTGGTCGAAAACAACTATTTTCGTACGGCGGGAACCGCGATCCTCATCGAAGGGGATGTCGATTTTTGGTACGAATCCGGCGGAATTACCGATCTGACAATCCGAAACAACGTGTTCGAGGATTGTTTCAGCTCCGGGTACAACGGCGACTGGGGACACGCCGTGATCACGATCCACCCGTCGTTCAAGCCGAAAAGCGAAAACGATGAGCCGTATCACCGAAACATCCGTATCGAGAACAACGTGTTCAAATCGTTCGATTATCCGATCCTCTTCGCCCGGTCGGTGCGCGGCTTGATTTTTCGCGACAATAAACTGGGCCGCACGAAAACGTACCAACCGTTCGCCGTGAACAAATCGACGTTCGTTTTCGACGGTTGCCGCGATGTCCGGATCGAAAGGAATACTTATACCGGCGACGTGCTCGGCAAGAATGTCAAAACGGAACACATGAAGCCGGAAGACCTGACCGTCGCCGATCCGGGCGTTCGGTGAAACGTCACCGAAACGCAAGTCGAATTCCGTAATTCATTGTCATAAAATGGATTACGGATCGACAAAATTTGCCGCGAAGAGCCTGGCGTTTACCGCCTTTCGGTAAAATAAAGGATGGTGCGGCATGTACCTTCGATCGGATAGGACTCGCATCGCGAATAGTATTTTTCGAAAGCCGTTCGACAATGGTCAAGATCGTATTGGGGAAAGATGTCTTCTCGAACACTGAGCAGCCGTTTGACCTGTCCGTCCTCTTTCGGTACGAATTCAAGAATCGCATTGGGTGCAATCGACCAAAACATTTCCGCGACGAATTCCAAAGGCAGATTGTTGCCGATGCACAAATGATGAATGATAGCCAGTCCGGCGGCGAGGTCGCAACGAGCACGCTCGAGAAACGACGGACGCTCCCGATTCATCCAACCGATCGCCGGAGACGGATTGCACAGATCCTGGATGAGCGGATAAATATTCGCTTCTTTATTCTTGCGGGTCAAAACGTAATTCTTGTCGACGGCGACCGGATCAATGTCCGGCGAAATGACGATTCCGGCGTGTTTCGCGAATATCCGCGAAAACTCGCCAAGATTGGCGCCGAGGTCGCACGCTTTTTTCGGTTTCAATGACGCACAAATTTTTTCGAGAATTTCACCCTTGCGACGAAAACTCTCGCTGTCGTAATTGGTATGCTCGTAATAATTGCCCCATTCCGTCGATAGGGATGGATTCTTGATTCCTTCGGTCGCCGCAAGGAGACCGTCGACCATATTGAATTGCGATTTGAGGGGAATCGGCCGAATGGTTACCTTGGTTTCGTGTTCGGTGCTTTCATGTTTTTTCAACATTCCGGCGTGAAGATGGACATTGATCAATGTCGACGGCGACAACCATGTCCTCCGCGGAAGGTTTCTCGAAACATAATCGACGGGGATTCCATCCAAAAAATTTCTGTACTGAAGGCCGTGGCGAATGTCTTTCGACGCCATCAGGAGAAGCGGGCCCATGAAATGGGAGATATATTGTCGATACGCATTCCACGGCATTCCTTCGACATATGTTTCAAAAGAAGCCAAATCGATGAAAATCGGCTTCCCTTTGAAAAACTGGACGTTGTAGGCGCTGGCATCCTTGAGGATCATTTCGTGCCGCAACGCTTCCTGTTGGATCTTCAAGGTCAACAGAGAGGCGTCTTTCAGTTGATGAAACCCCCATTCATAGGGATAGCCGATGAAGGGGATCCGTTCGACTTCGATCGTTTTCCATGCCCCTTCGATTCGTTGGGGCGTCTCCGTGAATGGAAGCAACAGACCTTTGTCGACGAGCGACTTGTAAAGTCCTGAAGCGAGCAGCTTTTCAAAATGGGGTTTGTAGACGGCATTAATGGAGCGAAAGACACCATCACCGGTCTCGTAAACCCGTCCTGAGGGATCTCGAAACGATCCTGGATTTTCATTCATAGAGGAAGTCCGTTATTCCTAAAGTGAAACGAAACGACGGAACAACCGATCCATGTCGAAATTCCGGCGTATGAAAAATGAAAACCGAGCGACAAACGGTCAAGCGGCCTTGGTATCGCTTTGAGAATCGTCCGAAGCCGTCGCTTGAGGAAAGCGAATCGTTTGATCGGCGGCGTTTTCCGTTTCGACCTCTTTTTTTCCGAAGCCGAACATGTTGGCAACCAATGACTTGATTTGTCGGAAAAACGCAAGTAATCCAAAAAAGCCCATTGCTAGAACTTGCAATACAATACTCCCGGTAAACGGGTCGATATAGGCAAAAAACGTCTTCATCCGTGTTCTCCTGTTGTGCTGTTATTGGTGTTTACGATCCTCATGCCACTCCCCCACCTGGGAAAGCGATGCTTTTGGCTGTTCATTCCTGCGCCCGGATTCCGGTGTCGCTAATGATGAACGAAAAATTCCCACACGAACGTCGGGACGCCGAAAACATTCGAAATCGTGCCGGGATTGCGAAATATAGTGATATATCATCCGCTCGTCAAGATCAGAAAACAAGCGGCCGAAACGGATGTGTTTGTTAAAAGGAAACTGCGGTCAATCTTGAAAACGCATTGATTACCGGTCGCCTTTTCTGCCATGCCCAATAGATGTCCCAGCAGGCTTTTCGGGAAAAATGGGGTCGCGGCTTGTCGGCCACGGTGCCGTTTGGTCACGCGGAAAAAAGAAAATTTCAACAACCTGATAAAGCATTGACAACAGGAGCACAATCGGATACGATTGTAAGCGAATGGTTAATCACTGTACCACGAGAAGTCCGAAGATGCAACGAAATAAATCAAGCGAATCCCATGAAATCCCAAAGGCGCTTTCACCGGCTGAATGGCTGGTGATGAAAGTCGTTTGGGAGCTGAACGAAGGAGCGGCGCGTGACATCTACACGGTTGCCTGCGAGCGGCACGGTTGGGCGGTCGACACCGTCAAGACCATGCTTCGGCGGCTCACCGAAAAAGGATACCTGACAACCCGACAGATCGGTAACAGTTTTCTGTATCAACCAAGCGTTTCGGCGGCGGCGGCCCTGAAACAAGCAGCCGACGAATTGCTCGACAGGACGGTAGAAGGAACCGTCGGACCACTTGTGTTGCACATCGTCCGCAACAGCGATCTTTCGGACGACGATCTTCGGGAGCTTCGTGCCATGCTCGACGAAAAGCAAGACGACGGCATAAAAATCACACAGAAACGGAAGACGGCAAAAAAATAAAAACCCTGTTCCCACAATAACCATGACAAAAATGATCGAAACACTGAACGAATTCGGGCAGATTTGGGTGAATTGGGTGCTTTCCGGCTTGATCGGCACATTCCTGGTCGCCGTGATCGCAACTTTGGTTTGGCTGTCACTCCGCAACCGAGCTTCGGCTTCGCTCGGTTGTTGGCTCTTTCTTCTTGTTGCGGTAAAACTGTTCGTGCCGCTGGAAGTTCCGTTGCCGAACGGAATCGCATCGCTCATGCCGAAATGGCCTCTCGAAAAACATGCCATCATTCAACAACCGGCGCCGGAACCCGTCGTTTATGAAACGCCGGCCATGTCGGAAGTCGTAATCGAATCTTCCGGGGACCGCTTCATGACGGGCGAGGTTCCAAGCGTTCCCGTTCCGAAATACATGATCGAATTTTCGACAATCCGACCGACGGCATGGCTTGCGGTGATTTGGCTCTTGACGGTTTGTGTTCTTTTCGTTCGTTTTCTTTGGAATGAAGTCCTTTTTCGTCGGACGATTTCTCTTTCAAGCGAAACCGACCTTTCGATTCGGGAGTTGGCCGAAGCGATGGGAATTCGTCAACGTATTTCCGTTCGGGAAAGCGACCGAATCGCGATTCCCGCCGTGAGCGGTTTCTTTCGACCGGTCATTTTGTTACCGAAACAGTTCGTCGACACGTTGCCGTCGGATGAAATGCGTTGGATTCTGCTGCACGAACTGGCCCATATCAAGCGGTTCGACTTGCCGACGGCGTTGGTTTTACGGGTTGCAACCATATTGCAATTTTTCAATCCGTCGCTCTGGTACGCTTCCATGCAAATTCGCAAACTGCGTGAATACGCCTGCGACGACCTTGCCCTGGCAACGCTGAATTGTGAAAACGTGCAAAAAACAGGCGGTTCAGCCCTGCTCCACGTCGTAGAGCACGCCCGATCGCTTCAGATTCCGGCCAATCAAGCTCTCGGCGCTTTCAATGTGAAAACATCGTTGAAGACCCGACTGAGGCGTCTGCTGGACACACGGCGAACGATCCGAACCCGCCTCGGACTCGGCTCCGTGCTGGTTCTTTTGATCGTCGCCGCCGTCGCCCTGCCGAAGTTGACCGCGCAACAGGAATCGCTGAAAACGGAAGCGGTCGTTCCTCCAAAGAGTCTCGCTCTTGACAACGACAAATCCGGCGTTGATGTGCAAGAGAAACCGACAGCGTCATTGAAAGCCACGGAGAACGGCCCGAAACAAAAAACAACGACCGATAAAATTGCTTCGATATTGGCTCCTGAAGACATCACGATCCAGGTCGTCGACGAACGAGACAAGCCGATTCAAGGGGCGAAGATCGGTTTTCGACATGCCGAGGACGGGTACGGCCGCAAACAGGTGATAACGGACGAAAATGGCAAGGCCGTTTACAAAGACATGACCGGAAAGTCGAATATCCTCTCCGCCGGTTTGGAAGTGTATGCCGACGGTTACGCCAACTATTATCGTTACTGGGAGCGGCAGGACGGTCGTTTCGATACCGTTCCCGCTGAACTCCGGATTGTCATGCAAAAGGGTGTTCGCATCGGCGGCAAGGTCGTCGACGAGCAAGGGAAGCCGATCGAAGGCGCTCGTGTCGACGTTTGTTATCCTTCGCCGATCCGATCCAACTTCAATGAACGGGCCGGTCGACCGACCACCGATGCGGAAGGATGCTGGGCGTTGAACACCTTTCCGCCCGACATAGACGAGTTTCGTCTCAATATCGATCATCCGAAATTCCAGTCGACGGACAATTCGACGAAATATCCGACGCTCAACGAGTTGAAATCGCAACAGGCCGTTATCGTCCTGAAAGCGGGAGAAGTCGTTACGGGAATCGTGAAAAAGGAAGACGGAGCCCCGATCGAAGGAGCGACGGTCGTCTTTTCACGGACACCGTTTACCGGCGAATTCCGTGTCGTCAAGACGGACAAAACGGGAAAGTATTCCGTGAACAACTGGAGAAAAACCGGAACATTTATTGCCGCGATCGCCGTCGATTCGGCGCCGGATTCGAAATCGCTGAACGAAAAAGAACTCGATTCACCGATCGATTTCACGCTCAAGTCGGGTAAGACGATCCGATTGAAATTCGTCGACCAACAAGGACAACCCGTCGAAGGTGTTCGCGTTTCTCCGTTCCGTTGGCGGGGGCAAACGGCGGTTCTCTCCGGAAGCTGGCAATCCGTTCCCGGAAATTCCGATGCCGAAGGCAATTATCGCTGGACTTGGGCTCCCGACGACGTGATCGAATACTCGTTTCAAAAGAACGGTTATCTGGCCGTTCGTGATATGGCTCTCAAGCCGAGCGACGAAGTCCGAACCATCACCATGCTTCGGCCGCTGACGATCAACGGCACCGTGATCGATGCTGAAACGAAAAAACCGATTCCCGAGTTCAACGTCATCCCGGGGATCAACTGGGGGCAGCCGAATATCTCCGGCGGCGAAGTCGGTTGGGAAACGGAAAAGACGCAACCATTTCGTGGCGGGCAATTCAAGACCGTTTTCGACGATCCTCGTCACGGACACCATGTCCGAGTCGAAGCAACCGGCTATTTGCCGTTTTCGTCCGAAATGTACAAGGACGATCAAGGTGAAGTCAATCTGACGGTTGAATTACAGAAAGGCAAAGACATGCAAGGCCGGGTTCTGCTTCCCGATGGCAAGCCGGCGGAAAAATTCGAAGTTATGCTTGTCACCAAGGGAGGCAACTCGCCGAATTTCAGAAACGGTATTCTCGATGAGGAAGCCCGGAAACGATACAAATTCCTGCCGGCCGATTCCGATGGCCGATTTGTCGTACCGCAACTTGCGGAGCCGTTTATCCTGGTTCCGTTCGCAGAGGCGGGAATCGCTAAAATCAGCGGTAAAGCGTTCCTTGAAAACCCTGAAGCCCGCACCGTCACGCTTCTTCCCTGGGGACGGGTCGAAGGGCAATTGATGATCCCTCCCATCTTGGGCGCCGGTTTGCGGACGGAAATCGGAAGCGGCGTCGTGTCGATGACGCAGGGAATGTTCTCATGGGACGCCGGACCACGCGACGAACCCAGTCTTTGGTTTTCCTATACGACACAACCGGACGAATCGGGACGTTTCGTTTTTGACCGCGTTCTTCCATCGAGAGTCGATTTCGTTTACCAAAGCTATCGGAGTGTCGACGACGGAACCTTGCTGCAAACGCCTTTTGTGCATACGTCGGTTGAAATCGAGCCGGGAAAAACGGCACGGATTCAACTCGGGCGGCCTGGTCCGGCCGTTGAAGGAGAAATCGTTCTCTCCGAAACGGACCGAAAGACTGTCGACTGGAAAAACGCAACGATACGGGTTTGGCCCAATATCGGTCCGACGGTTCCTCCTCCGGCACCAAAATTCTCCGATGGGGAGCGTGAAAAGTTTTTCAACAAAATCGAACAAAGCGGTCAAACCTATTGGACGTTGAAAAAAATGAACGATGAAGAACGAAAAGCCTGGCAGGAGGTCAACAAAGCGTGGGCGGAATCGGAGGAAGGGAAGGAAAAGTTTCAAACCTACAAGGAGTACCAGGAAAAGCTGAAAGCGACGGCCGGACGGGATTGCCAGGCGATTCCGGACGAAAACGGCATGTTTCGATTCGGAGCCGTTGCGCCGGGAGAGTATTGGTATTCGGTCCGCTTCGACTCTCCGGGAAAAACTCGGCAGGAAAGTTTCAATCGGAAAGTTTTGGCGAGCTCCGCTGCCGAAATAACCGTACCGGAAAAGACGGGGACCGTCAAACTCGGCGACCTTTCCGTCGAATTACGGGAACTGAATCGCAACGAACAATTTCGTTGGAGTTCGAAACGATGAAACGAATCGCGGAATTTGTAACACGGCGAAAAGTGGAACTCGAGATAAACCGTTTTTCACCATAGCCCGCGATTGGTCCCGGGCGCCGCGGGTTTACGGGACGTCCAAACCGCAAGCCGCCGTACGTCGGAAGGTAATTACCAGTTAGAAATTTGATACCAGCCCCAG
>JAVBPI010000222.1:0-3947 GCA_031549705.1 Thermoguttaceae bacterium | reverse complement strand
AAGATTCGCCAAGTCGCAGTTCGCCGGAGAAGCGAACCAAGAACATGTCGACGCCACCAAAGCAAAGCTGGATACCCTCATTGAAGCGTTAAGGATCCAATCCCTTCGAGATATTTCACTGGATGGGATGCGGGACTGGATCGCGGACGAACGGCGTTCCGGCGTGCGGGCGCCAAGAACGATCAACTCCTATTTCGTGGCGTTCAACTCGTTTTGCCGCTGGGCGGTCGAGACCGGAAGGCTCTCGAAGAATCCGTTGAAGGGGATCAAGAAGCTGAATGAGGCAGTCGACAAACGAAAGGATCGGCGCTCGCTGACGGAAAACGAACTCGCGCAGCTGTTTGACGCCGCAAAAAACCACAAACACCGCTCATTCAACAAGCGCGAGCAAACAGAACTGGTCTACCGACTTTTAGCGGGGACGGGGCTCCGTTCCACGGAATTGAGTCTGGCGACGCCGTCCCAGTTCGATTTCGAACGGTGTCGCTTTACGGTGAAAGCATCGAAAACGAAAAACAAGAAAGCGGACATTCTGCCGGTTCGACCGGGATTGATTGCCAGGCTGAAAGAATGGATCGAGAAACAAAAGATCGGTCCGAACGATCGCATTTTCCGATATAACAAACACTCAATCTACAAATCGTTCAAGACGGACTGCGAACTGGCGGGGATCCCGATGAAGGGGGACGACGGTCGCTCGGTCGACGTTCACAGCCTGCGGCGCACATTCGGAACGATGCTCGCCCGGGCAGGCGTTCCATTGACGACGACTCAACGCCTGATGCGGCATTCGACGCCGGAGCTCACCGCCAAGCTTTATATCGATGTCGAACCGATCGATATGGCGCAAGCTGTCGACAAGCTTCCTGAGTTTCATTAAATTTTGTGCTTGACATTCGTCGAAAGCCGCATATACTTCCACTGATTGACATAAAGAAGCCCCTTCGACGCCCCCAAGGACGACGGAGGGGCTTCTTTTTCATGTTTTTCTTTTCGTGTGTGCGCCGAAAGAAAAAAATCGGCAAAACATTTTTGTCTGCGCACCCCGTTCGGTGCGGCGGGCCCGCCCTTTGCAGCCCCCGCCCGTGAGGAAGGACCCGCGATATTTTGAAATTGTCTCCCGGGCGCGAGGCGTCGGCGTGGGGCTCGTACTAAATCTCTGCATCGACGTGGAGCCGATCGACATGCTTCAGGCGGTGGAGAAGTTGCCGACGTTCGGGGAAGAGCCCCAAGGTTGATTTATCGGCGACCGAGCGGAACGGTCGCTTGCATTTTCAAGGACGTTCACCGATCCTTGACAGTTAGGCAGAGCAAGAAACATCGTCGTCCCTTGGAGCGTGTAGGACTCCAAGGGACGAAAAAGAAAAGGCTCGGTGAACGACTCCGGGCGCATGGCGTTGGGAGGCCGAGAAGTCAATCAAGCTCCAATCTTTCGAGATTCCGCAACGCGGGGGAGCGTGCCAGGTCCCCCGGGAAGGTCGCCCAATCGGGGAGGTCCGGACAAAGATCGAGCCCCGCATCCCGGAACGCCTTCGAAATCGCTTGGGAACAGTGATAGCCGTGGTCGTCGCATTCGTCGAGCCAACGCAACCATGCCGGAAGCAGCCGGTTGATCCACGCCGCAATGCCGTGCCCGAACGAATATCGGCTCTTGGCCAACTCCCGCATCGTCACCGACGCGTTGAGCAGGACGTAAATATTCGTTACCTTTCGAGTTCTTCGTGTCCTTTATTGCCCGCCAAATCGACATAGATCAAATACGACATAAATGTACCGTTTCCGCCGTCGTCATAATATGTCACGCTGTGGGAAAATTCCCACAAATAAATACGACCCGTCGACGGCTCGTAATACTTCGCTTGATCCCAAGTGACGCTTATAACGGGTTTTTGAGACGAATACGGCAAATTCAACACCGTTTTGGCGGGCTCCGAGATGCTGTCATAGGTTGTTTCGCCCGTTGAAACATCGATGATCATGTATCCCGTAACGGATACCGTATAATTTTGTGACGGCGTCTCGCGATATTTCGATCCCGACCCGAAAACGACGATTTTATTGTCTTCACCGCAAACGACGAAATGATGAACATCGTCGCCATGCGTTTTCGGTGCGGAAAAAGAGATCGGTATCGTTTCCGTTTTCTCTTCCCAACCGTTTCCGCTGTCGACCATGGCGATACCCTCGAAATCATGGTTGTAGTGCTGTGGCGAAAAAACCGTTTCTTTCCATTCGGCATTTTTGTTCGACAAATCATTAAACGCGAAAGTCTTCATCGTCCAGCCGTCGAAGTTGACGAGGTAATCTTTCGTTGCGAAAAAGCCGCCTCGACCGTTCACCGTCCACCTTACCCAGCGATAAAGGACATTGTATTTTTCGTTCAAATAATTCGTGAGATCTTGTTTCGTGATTTCAATATTGCCGTCCCAGAAATTGCCCGTCTTGGTGTCCCAATCGAGTTCGATTCGGCGTTCGTCGACGACCTCCCCCGTTTGCGGCTCGATCAATTGACACGGAATGTAAACGACCTTCTTTCGGGCCGGTACACAATAATGGTAAACGCCTGTATTAGTCGACGTGGTGAATTGCGTGCAGTGGTCCAGACAACGGCATTCAAGATCGACCACGAACTCGGATGTTTTACGTTCGTTTAATCCATGATATCCGTATTCCGTGTAAAACACCGACGAAATGAGCCCGTGCGGAATTCCATCGTTCGGGAGCGACTTGTAAATCTCGAAAAACGGTTCCTCGTTACGCAAAACAAGCAACTGTGACCCGGCAAGGGGTTCGGCGTAAAACACGTCGTCGATTTCGCGATGCTTCATTTTTTGAAGGCGATATTGATTCTGCGTTCTCCATTTCGTCGAGTACCGGCCGCGTATAAACGCCGATGACGATTCCGCCGGTCGCGACCAGTTTTTGGGCCGCGATGTCGTACCGCGCCGGATCGCCGACGGCGGCCGTCATGCCCAACGTGGTCGGCTGGGTGTGGACCCCCGTCCGCGCACCGGCGGTAAACGTTCCCTTCGAACATCCGACGGGGCAAATGAGGATGAGTTTGCCAAGCTGAACCACCTGGTCGCCGACGATGTCCGACGGTGCGGTAAACTCGATCGTGTGTCCTTCGTGAAGATACATTATCGTTACTCCTATAGTGGAAAGACGGTATGCCGAAGATCCGGCCGGAACGTCCCGGTCGGGTCGTTACGAAAATTATGCGGCGTCGCCGCTGCTGAAGACGGCGGAATTGCCGTCGACCGGACAGACGCCGAATACCAGCTTGCCCCGCGTCGACACGCCGTAAGTGTTGAAATCCGCTTCGCGGGTTTCGATGATCGGATTCTCGATCCCCTTGTAGTACCCGATCGCCATGAGCGGACGCAGATTCGGATCGCCGAGCAGCATCCAGTTGAACGGGGTGAGCGGCAACTCGCTCATGTACGGACTCGAAACGGGTTCGTACTTCCCGATGAACGTATTCGTTCCGGCAACCGTGTCGCCGGGAGCCGTCTGGAGCGTGTGGAGGGCGCGGGCCATCGGTTCGAGCTCGGTCGGGACCACCATGTATCGAGGTTGCATTCCGGTTGACGCCATTCGTGGCTGAATATTCTGGGGTGTGAGTACCGCGAACAACTATCACACGGGACCGGCGGAGTCGCGGCGTTTTTGTGATTCGTTTTTCGATAATAAAACGGACTGACAGCCGGGAAAGACTGCCGAGGCAGGTTTTACAACTTACAGCGGATCCTCTCGCTAAAACGATCAAAACCGCAGTAACGGAGAGTAAGGCAGCGCCGCTCCTTTGGGATGAGGGGGAAATGGGATGGGAAGGCGTGCCGGTTCGATTCCGGCCTCTCCGAGTTCGACGCGCATCGCCGGGACGGTCCCGGTGACGGAGGTTTTTCGAAACCCCTTTTTTTGAAGCGTTGGAATGTTCCGAGGCC
>JAVBPI010000044.1:0-19569 GCA_031549705.1 Thermoguttaceae bacterium | reverse complement strand
GAACTCTGCGGCGGCAACCTCGACGTCATCAAGAGCGGCTCCATTGCCAAGGCGCTCAAGATGAACGATAAAGTCGTTACGACAATCGTCCGCTACGCCGCCCAGGTCATCGGATACGCCTGCTTGACGGTTCGGCATTTTTTCGATCCGGAAGTGATCGTTCTCGGTGGCGGCGTGATCGAAGCGTGTCACAAATTCATGATGCCCGTCATCGACGCGGTGATTGCGAACGATCAGCTCCCCTCCGCGCCGGGAAGCCGCCGCGTCTTGATTTCTTCCCTCGGCGACAACGCCGTCGTCCTCGGGGCGGTCGCCTTGGCCCGCAGTATGAGCGGCGCCAATCCGTTGCGCAGCGGACACCGGATTCTCCCGAAGTATCCGAAGCTGGTCATGCAGCCCGACGGCGTGTTGCACGTTAACGACATCCCGTTTTCGGATGATTTCTTTCTCCTCTCCGACGGCAGCGTCCAGCAACGGACGAAATTACCGAAAAAGAACCCCGACGGCTTCCGACTCGCCGACTTGAAAGTCGCGGCGGAAGGAGGAACCGACCTCCTGATTATCGCCACGGAAAAAGCGGGGGAGGTGTCGCTCTCCGGAAAATGTCACGAGTATTTGTTCCGTCGCGGAATCGACTACCGCATCCTTCCGGTTGACGAAGCGATTCACGTCTACAATTCCGTCGCCGCTCGTCGTTCCATCGTATTTCATTTTTGAGGCGGCAGCATCACCACGAGCCGGGACACGCGGTCCCGGAATGTCGAGGCCGTTGTTGAATGATTTCTCACGACGAAACAACCACGCAGCCCCCCAAACCCCGGAGACGGAGAATGCTCTATTTCCTGCTTGGTTTTTTTGCGCTGCTCGTCTACTTTATCGTTTGCCGGGCCGACATGATTGCGCGGCAATTGGCATTCCATCCGACGAAATATCCGCACGGCGACTGGAACGCCGGCCGCGCGGAGGTCGAAGAGATTCGTTTCAAAAATTCCCGACACGAAACGCTGGTCGGCTGGTATTTCCCCGTCCGGGACGATTCCCGCCCCGTCATTCTTTACTGTCACGGAAACGCGGAAAACGTTTCGGATCTCAGCGATCTGGCCCGGGGACTGCGACAACAATTGAATGCCAACGTCCTCGTCTTCGACTACGCCGGGTACGGCAAGAGTGAAGGGAGTCCGACCGCGCCGGGAATCCTCGACGACGGCCGTGCCGCAAGACGTTGGCTGGCGGAGCGGAACGGCATTCCTGAAACGGATATTATCGTTTACGGCCAGTCGCTCGGCGGTAGCGTCGCCGTCGATTTGGCCGCGAAAGACGGAGCCAAAGGATTGATCGTCGAAAGTTCGTTCACATCGTTCGGTGATATGGGACGCCGCCTGTTTCCGTTCCTGCCCGTCAATTGGTTGCTCAAGGAAAATCTCGCGTCGGTCGAAAAGATCGGAAACTTTCGCGGACCCGTCTTTATCAGTCACGGAAAAGCGGATTTCACGATTCCCTTCGAACAGGGGAAGCGGCTTTTCGACGCTGCCAACGAGCCGAAGACGTTTTATGTTCCGCCGTCGGGATTCGACTACCATTCCGCGCCGCTCTGTGCCGAACACATCCGAAAACTACACGAATTCGTCGACGCGATCCCCTCCTCCGATTGACGTTTTTACGGAACCAGGTCGCTCCAATCGAGCGTTTTCGTTTCCCCTTCCTTGAGCTCGAACGGCTTTTTGAGGGCGGTGACGTGATTCAATCCCATGTCGGTACGGTCCGCCCGCGGTTTCATCCGTTCGAGGACGAACATGTATTTTCCGGCAACGGCCGACTTGAATGTGTAACGGGTTTTCCCGTCGACGAGTTTCCCGGTATACTTGACGCCGCCGAGATCGGCGCCGCCCGGTATTTTCGTCGCAAGATCACTTTGTAATTCGAACTCGTCCTCCGGATCGGTGTAAATCGATTTCGGGAGGACCAATTCCAATTTCGCGAATCCCCGCAACTTGATTTTCGGGTCCTTCACGAAATCGTCACGATTAACCCAGGCGAGCCCTTTCGGGTGTTCGACATATACGGCGTACGGTTCCTTCTGGTCGTTGAAAAGCGTGAACCTGCCGCCGGCATCTGTTTTCGCAACTGAAACGGTACGGCGGAGATAATCGTTCTCCATCGGATCGCGGACACCAAGATATGCCCCGGATTCCGCGAGATAGACGACCGCTCCGGCCGCCGGGGAACCGTCGGGAAGTAAAACCGTACCGGAAACGCCGTCGCTCTTTTTGAGCCGCACCTCGAACGTCGGATTCGTTTCGTCCGGCATGACATCCGGCGAAACATACGCTTCATAACCGTCGGCTTCGATATTGAAAACGTATCCCCGATCGTTATACTGTGAAAAAAGATGCTCGAATTTGCCGTTCGTCATCCCGGAGCTGTTGCGGTGGTTTTTCTGCCAGGAGACCCGACCGAAAAACGGATGGCTCCCGACGACGGTGCCGGCGTAAAAGCGGAACCGCGGAATCGGCTTGCCGGTTTCATTGTCAATAATCGTTCCGTAAATCGTGAACCCTTTCCGCATCACGACGGTGTACTCTTTCTTTCCGGCCGTGAACATCGTGTCGGGCTTCCGGGGACTGGAGACGACCATTTCGTAACCGTTTTTATTGAACCAAAACCCGACGGGGTCGGCCGGCGCCCACGTCCAACGATAGAGCCCGTTCTTATCCGTTTGCAGGGGAATGCCCGTCTTTGTTTCCAACGAATTCCGGGCACTGCCGGAGAAAATATTCGCACCGATTCGCCACGGCTGCATCGGCAGGTCGCCGATGGTCACGTCGACGTCGGGAATCGGATCGCCGTTTTGATCAACGACGCGGATTTGCAGCAGTTCTCCTTTTTTGAGCGAAAAGTCGACGTTTTTTTCCGTTGCGAAATCAACAGGAGTCATGTCGGGGGCGAATCCCTCGGCAATCACGGTGATCGTCCCTTTCATTGAAGGGAGCGGCGGCGAAACATACCGGCCCTCCTTGTCGGTTCGGACCGCCTTTTGCCGGTTCTCACGTTTCTCGTCCTGGGTCGTGTTCCAAACGAGAATCGCGCCCTGGACCGGTTTACCGTCGGGATCCGTGACTCGACCGCGGACCACGGCCGGCTTTTTCGGAGCGCCCGGTTGTTTTTGCTCATTGTTTTGTAACGGTTTTTCATCCTTGGGCTCGTCGTTCCGCCGCAGGACGACGACGTGTTCTTCATCCTGGGGTTCGAGGGAAACTTTTTCCAAAATCTGGTATCCCGAAAGTCGGAATGTGTACCGAATCGTTTCTTCCGGCGCACCGTTCCAGGCGATGCGACCCTCGTCATTCGAATTATCGAGACAGTTTCCGAGCCAGAGCCCTTCTTTGCCGGTCTCGACGACGACCATCACATTTTTGAGCGGTTTTCCAGCGGTGTCGACGATGCGGAAGCGGATCGACTTGCCCGGCTTGAGTTGGAAATCGAACGGCTCATTCGTTTCGACGACATTTCGCACAGAAACTTCCGGTGCCAGATTTTTCGCCCAAACGCCGATATTGACCTCCATCGGTTTCGGAATAATCGCCACATAATTTCCCTCCTTGTTCGTGGGACCGCCGATGAAAAGTCGCGGTTGGATTTTGTAGTTCGTAACGGTAATTTTTGCATCTTCAACAGGTTTACCATCGTGACCGACGACTTTTCCCCGAATCGTGATTCCTTTTTTCAACGTGGTCACAAGTGTTTTTTCAAGGAGTTCGGAGGGGGGAACGGGACGAGCCGTATAGGTGCTTTCAAAGAGATCTTTCTTGATTTCACCAGGAAACACCAACGGTAGAATAAGTTGTTCCGATTTTGCGTAACCGGGAGAGGAAACTCGGAATTCGCCGATGTAAAACCCTTGGGGAAACAGATCACAACTCCATTTTCCATCCGCATCGGTTTTCCACTTGCCGTTGGCATAGCTTTGAATCGATGAGAGATAGGTCGGATTCTGTTTTTCAGGGTGAATATTGCCCGGATAATCGATTTCAACAATGGCGCCCGAAATCGGTTTTCCGTTTTCGTCGACGACTCGACCGCCGATCGTTCGGCCACGTTCCATCTTCACGTCGAACGTTTCGGGAATCGGCCAAGTTCCGTACTTCGGATGAAAACGTAGATCCAGTGCCGTATGTCCCGGCAAAAATACGGAACCACGGAACGAACTGTCCGGCGATTCGACTTGTTTCAGGTCGAAAACGATTTTACCGTCCTTGTCGCTGGTCAGCGTTTCGTTCTTGCGTCCGGCGTCGGTCCACACTTTATGGACGAAAAGTTTCACTCCTTCGCAGGCTTTGCCGTCTTCGTCACGAAAAGTAAAAACGATTGTCGAACCCTTCTTCGCCGATGAAACAACCGCTGTTTCCGGCGATTCAACCGGACGCAAATTCGTACCGGCAAGATACTGGATCTCGGGGAAGTAAAAATCGATGCGTCTTTCCGTTTCGGTACCAATGTCGAATTTTTTGCGATCGGATTCACGGCTACTGTTATCCGCAAGTCGAGGCAAACGGGTGTTGACCTCGTATTTTCCTGAAGAAAGACGGGTTTCATAATTCCCGTCGGCATCGACACGAACCGTCTGGAAAAACGGGCCACGTCTTTTGTCGTTCGGGTACGACTCGTAAAAATAGACGTAGGTGGGATACGGCTTTTTGTCGGGACCGGCGAGAACGCTTCCAAAAACTTTCGTTCCTTGTTGTAACACAAAATCGATCCGCGGCGGCTTGCTTCCGTCACCGGCGTCGACGTCGAACGCCGTCGGGGCGGCTCCCAACGTACTGAGAACGCCGACCGCTATCTTTTCGTGCGGATTCATGGAAAACGAAAAGTTACCGGATTGGTCGGCATATATCCAGCCGTTCCCGCGATCACGAAAAAAGGAAAGACTCGCAAACGGAACCGGCGTTCCATCGGGAAGACGAACCGAACCGTCGATGCGAACCTGTTTCGACAGTTTCAGCGTATACGCCGATTCTCCCGGTTTCGCGAGAATGGTTCCCAGCCCGAAAATCGCTTTTTTCTCGCCCCGCTCACCGTAAACGTGAAATTCGTTGACAGCTCCGTTTTTCGGCAACCAATCGATAACGGCATTTCCCTGCCGATCCGTCGTTGCAATGAAGAGATGCAATTTACGTGCAATATCGGAGCCGGCGTTGATGCCGATGTTCGTTGAATGTCCGCCCGACTTTCCGATCAACCAAGGTGCGACGTTTACACCTTCCAACGGATTTCCGCTTTCGTCTTCGACATGAAAAGAAATCGGATCGGTTTTCGTCAACGTCAATGTCAACGGCCCATTCTCCTGTTTCAACGGAGGTTGAACGGTGGTGTTATTCCTCATCTCCAAACCGACGAAGTCAAAACCGATTCCCGGTTTGACGGCGTAAAGATCAAAGGTACGCGATTGGAGGAAATAAAACTCGAACTTACCTTGCTCGTCGGTCGTGACAGGCTCGATGGTGAACGATTGGCCGCTTGCACCGACATAAGCACCGGCGACCGGTTTTCCGTTTTCGTCGACAACGTCGCCGAAAAAGCGGCGCCCCTTTTTGAGAACGATTTTGATTTCCGGTAGTGTTACGGCGGCTTCTTCGACTTCCGGTAAATTTTGACTTCCGATCAAATCCGTTCCCGGAACGGCGGCAAAAATCAACATGGACGGCTCGACGCGCTGCATCAAGGGAAATTGAAAGCGACCATTTTCGTCCGAAATCACTGAAACAGATGATCTTGTTCGAACGACGGCCCCGACAACCGGCTTGTTCTCGGCGTCGACGACAAACCCGCGCAAGCCGTTTTGCGGCGATTTTTCGGATTCCGCAGTACCAGCAAGGGGGTGCACGGTATCCTTCGCTGACACTTCGGGCTCTGTCTGTGATGCCTTTTGTTTTTGCTCAATAACAGCGGGCTGAATCTTACCGAAATGGTAGTCGCGACGGATTTCCTTTTCGTTTCCTTTGACTTTCAGCATTTGATGATCCCGCACGCCGTCGCTCTGCGGATCGCTGCTGACGTTCAGCGAGTATTCACGCGGCTCCGTTGATATGAGCGTTTCGTAGTCGCCGTCGGTATTTCCGTTGCGCGGGCCGAAATACCGGTCCGCCCGATTGATTCCATAAACGAAACGGGAACGTTTTTCCGGCGAGTCTCCTTTGAACGACTGCGGCGGGTTCGGATCGAGTTCAGACAACGTGAAATGAAATACCTTCGCGGGCTTGCCGTCCTTCGCATAGACTTTGCCGTGCAGCCGGATACCTTTTTTCAACACGATATCGAGTCGCTTTTCCGTCGTACCGTCGCCGATGTTGTAATTGAAAATCGCCGGCGCCGCTCCCTTGTCGCTGTCAATGTTGATATTGTACAGCGTGTTCGCGTTCTCGCCAAACGTAAAATTGCCGTTTTCGTCCGAAAAACTGCTTCCGCAACTTCCTTCGTGGTATCGGAGAGTCAACTTGACCTTCGGAACGGGGGTTCCATCTTCGAGCTTGACCGTACCGTTCACCGTGGCGAGTCGCGGCAACACCAGTGTCGGAATCGGTGATTTCGCCTCCTCAGTCAGTTCTTTCCATGACTTGCTGACGGATCCGTAACGAATTTTATTGGTGTTTTCCATCTCACGGAAACCGTAGGCGTGGAAGGTCGAATCTTTCAGGAAATCGGCCGGGACCGAATCGACGGTCGCGAAACCTTCGGCGTCGGTCAAGGTTTTAAAAACGGAAATTCCGTCGGTGTTCAAACAGTCCCGATGGTCGTTGCCGGGCTTCATTCCTTCGGGCTTCACCGGATTCTCGATCAACCACGGCGCAACGGTCGCACCGGCAATCGGCTTGCCGGATTCGTCGACGACACGGATTTTGAACGGTTCCACAGGCCGGAGCTTCAGAACGAACGGACCGTCCTTGATCAGCGACTTGGGCGTTTCACCATAAAAGGACGGTAATTCTTCCGTCGGCACGAAATCGAGGGCTTTTCCCGTTTGGTAAGCATAAACGAGTTGGAGCGGTTGGATCGATGGATAAAGGAACGAAAATTCACCTTTTTCATTCGTTTTCGCAATTTCGGAAATCGTCGTCTGGTCGCACCCGGCGACCATGACGTTCGGAGCGGGTCGACCGTCGGAATCGACAACGTTTCCCGTGATTGTTCGGGCCGGGTAGAGCGTGATCGGATTCGCATGAACCGTCTTCGATTTTGAATTCACGATGTATTCGCCGAGTCCGATTTGTTTCCGCTCCTTGTCGATCACAATAATCGCACCGTACGGAATGTAATTACCCTCCGGGGAAACGATGCTGTACTCGCCTTTCCTGTCAGTCTCGCCGATTTTCTTTCCGGTTCCGTACGAATAAACGTCGGCCCCAGCGACAGGATTTTTCGTTTCGTCAATCACAGTTCCACGGATCGTCAACGTCGTTTCGGTCCCTTGCTGACGTTGCGGTTTTTGTGGAGTCTCGCTTTGTTTCTTTGCTTCGAGCTTTTCAAAATTCGTAATCTGCTGTTCGAGCATGTAAACGAGTCCGAGGATACGCGGGTCGCTGATCTGTTTCACACCGTCCTGCGCCTTCTTGAGAGCGCGCCGGGCGTTGACGAAATCTTTTCGTTGCAAGAAATCGAGTCCGATCGCCCAATAAGCTTCCGTTTGTTCGGCTATTCTCGAAATTCGAGTCACCGTCTGGAACGCCTCCTCGACAAACCCACAATCCTCATGAACACGAGCGATACCGTTAAAAAGACGATCACGCTCATAAGCGTTTTTCACGCTGTTATCAAACTTTTCCGCCATGAGAATCGCTTCCTGAAGCGACTTTTTCGCGTCTTCCGATTTGCCCGAAGCGGATTGAACATGAGCGAAGTTACAAAATTTATACACCTTGCCTGATTCATCGACTCCCGAATTGTCGGCCAACGCTTCATCGAGATATTTTTTCGCGGTCTGGAGAACCTGTTCGAGTTTTGCCGAATCGCCCAGTTTCACGGCAATTTCCGCGAAGTGATAAAAAGCACTGTCGAGGCGGCCACGGACGTCCTCTTTCGCTGTTTGTTGTAACGCCTCGTCGAGAAGATCGGCGCACCGTTTTTTATCGTTACGCTTCAAACAGTCTTCCATCAAGTCGACGTAGTATTTCTTTTGAACCAATGAATTGAACGAATTTTCGTTTCGCGCAATTTTCAGCGCAGCATCGAAATCACCTTTCTCCAACAACTTTTTGAGTATCGGAGCCATCACCCATTGAGTGGATTCGCCGACGATTTGTTTCATCTTTTCAGCGTAACGGATCGCGGAGGGAAGATCGTCGTTCAGAACACAGGTTTGCACGATTTGCCCCATCGTCATCTCGGCCGGATGGGTGAGAAAACTCGGAGGATTTCTGAGGGGATTTATCCCGGCATAGAGCTTGGCGGCGAAATCGAACGCCTTTTCGTTTTCCTTCCGATGAATGAAAAACTCGCCCACTTCCAGCACGCCACTGGATTTCGCATTGCGCATCGTCCACTCGATATGAGTTTTTTCTTCTTTTGAAAACGTCTCGGCGTTCTTTTTGGACAAAAACGCTTGCATCTTCTTAGCCAGTGCCGCGTCGTCGAGCGGCATTTTGTACGTCTCACTGAAAATATCGACAAGGCGTTTGACGACGTCGTCGAAGAAGCCGAGCTTGGCGAGGCCTACTCCCAAAAAGACGACGGCCGCATCCGCATCGTATCCCGGCGTCATGGCCGCGATCGCCGGTTCGAAATCGAGCATCCGTTTCCTGGCCGTTTCGGGATTATTCGTTGCGATATCTTTCCACGCTTCCCGATACGCCGCGCCGATTTCCTTCAACGGCGAATCAAGCGTTTCGATGATTCGAACATACTCGTCCCATTTTTCCTTGTCGGCGAAATACCGTGCGAATTTAAGCAACCAACAAACACGGAGAGCGGGATCGTTGATCGACTTCGCAATTCGAATCGATTCCTTCCGTGTTTCGTCGGCGTAAAAAATTTCCAACGCCGCGATTTTGTCGAAACGTTCCATGTCGGTCGTTTCCGGCATCGCCAAGGCGATTTGCCGCGTTTTTGTGGGCTTTTCAGGCTCCGTAACGGACTCGGCGCGCTTAGTGTTTCGATCGCTCAAGGTCTCTTCCCGAACTTCGTGAAGGAATCGTTTTTTGTATTCCTCGGGCTTTTCGTTTTGGAGGTAAATCGCTTTGATCGACTCATAAACGGACGCCCTGGCCGCGGGGTTCGAGATCGTTTCGGCTTTCTTGCGGGCTTCGTCGTAGAGCCCGGCGTAACAGAGTCCGCCGACGGCGCGACTGATCGATTCGTCGCGGGTCAGTCCTTCGATCGTCGGGCCGGCGATCAGATCGTCCATCATCTTCCGACCTTCCGGCATGTCGCCGACTTGCATTTTGTATGCGGCCAGATACAGTTGATGATGCAAACGGTGCGCGAACGTTTCGAGATGAACGAGATGCGGCTCTACAATCGGAATCAGCCGTTTCATGGTCGGAATATCCGATTTGATCGCGAGTTCCTGAAGGATACGCATCAAGACTCTCGCCGCTTTTGCCTTGGATTTCGGCGATTCCAATTTTTCAACGGCGGTTTCCGCTTCGGCATACTTTCCTTGTTCGATCCAATGATATGCAAGCGACGATTGGAATTCGTCGCGCATCTCCGGATCGTCGGCAAGCCCCGATTTTTCGAACAGTTTTTTCGCCTCGTCGAGTCGGTCGAGAAGAATGTAATTGTACGATATATCACACACCCGAGAGGACCGTTCTTTCGTATCGTCGATTTGCTCCGCGATTCGTTCGCTTTCCTGAAGCAGGGGGAGCAGGATCGATTCGGCTTTCTTTTTCTTTCGGAGAACGTTGAAGAGAGCAAGGAGACCACGCACCTTTCCATCGGCGGGGAGCGAGTCGATCAACGCACGGGCTTCTGGGGAACGTCCGGCTTCTTCGTATACCTCGGCGACTTCAATGATACCGCATTCACGCCAAAACGGTTCGGGAAGTTTTTTCGCCACGACAATCGCTATGTCGAGAATCGGCAC
The DNA here is from genome assembly GCA_031549705.1 of Thermoguttaceae bacterium. Taxonomy (GTDB): domain Bacteria; phylum Planctomycetota; class Planctomycetia; order Pirellulales; family Thermoguttaceae; genus WRKP01. The sequence continues at coordinate 9,488 of JAVBPI010000044.1, read as the reverse complement.
GGCCTTGTCGAGTCCTTCCCGACTTGCAATGATTCGGGCGGTTTTCGTAAGATATTCAGAGGCGTTGTATTGCCTTGTTTCCGGGCTCAATTTCGCGGCGGCAACGGCGTCGTCAACCATCCCGAATTCGGCAAAAGTTGCATAGGTTTGCGCAACGGCGTTCAACAACCCTTCTTTATCTTCTTTGTTTTCGGTTTGCGCCGTCTCTTTTTCAAGAAGCGAAACATAACGCTTGCAATCGGAGACCAAACGAAGAGCCTCATCCATTCGGTCTTGTTGGCGATAGAGATTGGCGAGATTCGTCGTTTGCCAAATCAGCGCCTCTTTTTGCTCCGCGGTACCGGTGGTGATGTCGCCGTTCACGGCATCGTACGCTTTTTGATAAGCGGTTTGCGTGTTGTTCAAGAGCTCCGTTTCCAGTTCCGGAATCGGAAAATCGATCCCTTGCTGAGTCGACTCGCCCTGTTCCTGCGGCTTTGGAGTTTGTGCTTTGGTCAATCCGAACCCGGCAACCGCAAGGACGAGCAGGATGCCGAGAATTGCGTGCGATATTTTGTACTTCTGGTGTTTGAGGATCATGTCGATTCTCCTGATAATGTTGTTCTTTTGAAACACACCAACCAGTCCGGGAAGGCGTTCGCGTGCGGAAAAGAGTTCCGCGAACGCCAATACGGCCTGGCCGTATTCCTTCCGATGCGTGGAACCGAGCTTATCGAGAACGGCCGCATCACAGGCGAGTTCACGCTCCCGCTGCAGTCGGGAAACCGCGAACCACACCGCCGGATTCGGCCAGTGAATCAAGGACAAAATCGTCGCCAATCGCAACAAAAACGGATCGAACCGCCTGATGTGGACCATTTCGTGCAAAAATACCATGCGGAGTTGTTCCGGTGAATACGCCATCGCCTGTTCGGAAATCAGTATTTTCGGACGGAATAAACCCGCCGCCGCCGCCCCGATGCCGTGGGAGACCGACAACAGCTCGACGCGACGCTGAACGCCTATTTCCTTCCGACAACGTTCCACGAGCGCCAACAGGGTCGAATCGTCGACCGGTTTCCAATATCGACTTCGACGAAACAGTCGCAATTCATCATAACCGTACCGAATCGCCAGGATGGCGACGCCGACCAACCAAACGGCGAGAACGATTTGTTTCCAATTTGATGCGAACAACGATGCAAGTCTTACCCGCAAGGAAGCGGTTGCCTTCTCCGGTAATGCATTCGTTTCTGTAACAACCGGCGTCATTTCCATCGGTTGCGCAAAATCGAATCGGTTCGAAACGGAATCCATCGGCGTTCGAACCTCTTCCACGACAAAGGGTTCGGGAATCGCCGATGTTTCCGCTTGGGAAACCGCCGGCGAACTTTCGCTCCAGAACCCCCACGGCGTCGACGGCAAAATCGGAAGCGCCAATCGCAGCAGTACGATACACCAAAGCATGTATCGGTACCGTGGTTGGAGTCGTTCGCCGAGCATAAGCACCGTGAACAGCACGCCGACCGCCAGGAGGAGCGACTGCCAGGTTGCCGAGACGAAAATATTGAATAAAATATTGGTCATGACGCGGAGTACCGTAAAGGGGAGAGGGATTACAAGTCGTTCAGTTTGGCGCGGAGCTCCTCGATTTGTTCCGGAGTCAACGACGATTCGTTGACGAAATGCGCGAGCAGACGTGATGCGTCCCCGGCAAAAACCCGTTCCAAAAACGAACGGCTATGCACCGCCTCGCAATCTTCACGACTGAAAAGCGGCGTGTAAAAACAGAGCGGATAATCCTTTTCCTTCCCCCGTTTTTTTTCAACACGCAAAATTCCTTTGTCCGTCAGCCGGATCAAAAGCGTGCGGACCGTATTCGGACTCCATCCGGTTTCCGGCACGATGGCGGTCACGATATCATTCGACGACAAGCGACCGCGATCCCAAAGAACGTGCATCACCTTCCATTCGGCGTCGGTGATTTTTTCGGCATTTTTGCGCTGGGTCATTTTCAACCTTTCAAAACTTATTGTGTTTACATGTGTAATTCAGTTTAATTTACGACTGTAGTTTTGTCAACGGCAATTTTATTTTTTTGGGAAAAAGTTGTATTTGAGTAAAAATCGGGACCGAGAGGATCGGGGAATGCCGTAAATTGAAGGAGGAGACGGCGTTTTCGGGAGATATTCCGAAAACGCCGTCTCCTCGTTTTCAAGCCCGGTAACGGCGTGAGAGGCCGTCGGCGCGATTATTTCACTTGCTGAATGACGTAACGGAACTCACCTTTTTCCGTCATGAATGTCGTGCGGTTTTCTTGACGTTCGATGGGGACCTCACGGATCGTTTTGCCGTCGGCGTCCTGTGCCGTGACACGGTAATTGACGGCCGTGCCGAGGTTGAGGCCGACCTCCGTCGCCGGCTCGTCGGGGAGGGGGGTCAACACGATCCAGTCGTTCGTAAAATCGCACAAAAACGCCCCCTTCGTCCGGATGATGCCGAAATCGATCGGCCCCTTCGGAGGCAAAAGTCGGGCATGAAGTTGACGTTGGAATTCCGAAACGTTTTCCATTTGCGGTTCAGTATCGATTTTCATGTCGGTAACAATTCCTTCGGCATTGCGTACAACGGTCAACAAACCGATTTCATAACGGCAATTGTCGTTGTCCTTCGCCAACAATCGGGGGCGGTGACCGTCTCCTTTCGCATCGTAAAAACCGACAAGGATGCGGTATTTACCGGCCGGGGCGTTGTCCGGAAAGGCGGTATGCGTGAACGGCGTAACAATTTCACCCGACCATTCCGTAACAGGTTTGGTATTATTGACACCGAATGTCGTGACAATCCCTTCATTGTCGCCGCTCTTCGGTTTCCATGCTTCCGGAACAAGATGGACGAAAACGGAGTAATCGGTTTTCGGTGCCGCGTCGGCTCGCCAAAGGATTTCCGCTTTGAAACCGTTGCCCCCGGAATACTGGAACGAATTTGGCTTCACGCCCGGCGTGATCGGAAGCACATCGGTCGCCTGCTTTTGCCGACCGTTGACGAAAATGCGTCCGGAAACTCCTCCGAGAGGATCGCCGGCATATTCAACGACTTCGCCTGTTTTTGTCCGATAAATAGCGGCGTTTCGACCGTTCGGTCCGGCAACGGTGAATCCGTATGGCGGCAATACAAGCGGCCCGCAAGTCCAGTCCGTTTCGCCGCGGTTGATGTGAATCGTCGTTTTGCGTAAACCGTCCGGCGACTTCCAAACGATCTTTTGCCGGTGAACGTCGTCGCCGACGAATTCAACGGAGTCGATCTCGCAATCGGCGAGCTCGCGCATCGTGTCGTGCAACAACCAGTACTTCCTGACGGCACCGCGAGTTGCGCAACCGAGATCGACCATCGCCGGATGACCGGTCAGAATTTCCGAGCAAATATAATCGTCGCTCTCGATGCCATGGAGGGTTCGGCCCGTTCCGCCTTCGTAACGATTACTGTAGCCGACGCCGTGTAACGAAAACGTCGTGTGGTTGACCGCGTCGAACCACGGAATCCGCTCCCAGTCCTCGCACGGAACGACGCTGACGAAATCATTCGGTTTGTTGTCGATCCGTCCGAATTGACAGTCGGCGCCGTCGAGATGTCCGATCAGGAAATCGTCGCCGGATTCGCTGATCGTCGGCGCGTGAAATAGTTGTTTCGATTTGGAGGAAGCGGGGTAGCGGCTAAATTTGGTAAGGCGTTCGCGCATGATGTCAAACCCTTTGCCCCAATACGCCAAAGTTTCAGCGCGGGTATGGAGGTTTCCCTCACGATCGTAAAAATCCGGCGGGGCGATCGACGAGAAAACATCGACGAAGTAACAGCTTTGCCGGAGTTCCGGGAGCATCATGTCGAAATTCCGTTCCAAAAACGGAATAAATTTGTCGGGACGGAATTGGTAACTCCTCGCCTGGATCCCCCGGTTGAACCAAGCCTTGCGGGGTTGTCCGTTCCGTTCGAACGACAGCACGTCCATCGAGTATCCCTCGGCATCGGGATAGAAGTCGATGTAATTGTCATGCAATCCGTACAAAATACCGGAAGCGTCGCATTTTTCGAGCGTTTTTTGCATTTCAGCAAGCGTTCCGGGACCGGTGTGCGGCGGCCAAATATCCGGGAGCCTGTTATCGTAACCATAACGCTGCCAACCGTGGATGATCACGAGCGAGTCGGTCAACCCGTATCGAATCGCGTTGTCGACGATTTCATCATGCCGTTTGTATTTGCCCCCCCACAAATCGAAACAGAATCGCCCCGCCTTGGTTTTTACACCCGGAGCCGCTTTCTTCGGATTAATCGCACGGTATCGGATCGCACAGTCGAACATTCCCTTGTCGCCGGGGAGCAGCGTGAGCGTCGTCGCCGGATGGATCACCGTGGTCGCGATTTTTCGTTCGGGATCGACGACCAGTTCCCTCGGCGGCATCGTCGAGGCGAGGAGCACCGAGATTCCGTTCGGATATTCGAACCCGACATGCGACGTCGAGAGCCGGTGTCCGTCCGCTCCGACCGTGAACGCCTTCGGCTTCACGACGCAATATCCGTGTCCGTAATACACCTTGTCGACGACGTCGCTTGCCGGACCGAGCCGGAGCGACGTGATCCACGTTTTTTCGGTGCAATCGATTCCGACTTGAAGCCCGGGACCGTTTTTCCGGACGGTAACATTGAGCGTCGCCTTTTGATTGTCGACGGCAACGTCAAGGGCCGGGGGCATATGCTCCCCGACGCAATAAGCGGCGAGCGTCGTCGGCCATTTCGCGATCGGTTGGTCCTTGACGGTGATTTCAATACCGTCGTAAACAACGAATTTTTCCGGGGTACCGAGCGCGATCTTACCGTCGACGATTCCGTAATCGCCGCAGGTGAGCACGGCTCGTTGTCCGCCGTCGAGTTCGAACACTTGCGTTCGTTTCGAGTTCGTCGCACCCGATTTCATCGCCGCAACACATTCGACGTGGAGTTCGTCCTGCTGTTTCCTGAGCGCAACAGGATCGGCGAAGACGGGTTTCTTTCCGGCAAGAATCGTCGGATCCCCCCAGTACGACGAATCGCAAGTCGTGTCCCGTTTCGGGCCGGGATCGGAGATTAATCGCAACAGAATATCCTTTCCGGCGAACGGAGTCAGGTCGGCGTCGATTGGTTCCCAATTCGTTCCGGCGACATGTTTTTCCGCAACGATTTTTTCGTCCTTCCCGTCAACGGCAACGATTCGAAACGTCACGCCGTCTGTCGGATTGTCGACCTTCGTATCAACGTCGCGCATCGCGGCGTAACAGGAAAACGAAATCGGCGTCGTATTCGGCAACTTGATCCGGTAGTCGAGTCCAACGTTTCCCGGCCCCTTTCGGTACGGCGGGTGCATGTTCAGTGATTGTCGGGAGACGCCGCCGCGAACCATCGATTGTCGGGAAGCGTTTGCCGCGGAATCCTTGCTCGCCCCCTGCCAGCCGACCGGTTCGAAATGGAGTTGCGCATTTTTTTCTTGATCAAGCGTCCAGAAACCGCGATAGGTCGAAATGTCGGCAAGCGAAAGACCGGCGCCGTCGGGGATCGTGTTCAGAGGCAACTCGGCGGGATTCTCAATCCGTTTGCCGAGCAGTGGATTCGTCGTCGGCCAATTCGGGTTCGGCGTGATCGTCGATTCGAACGGTTGGACGACGGCGGCCGTTTGCATTTCAGGACGCGGAGTGCCGGTTAAATGGGGAGGGGTCCACTCGGCCTTCAGATAAACAGGATAATGCACGGAAAGTGTTCCCGGTTTGCCGACGACGCTTGTCTTCACGTCGAGTTGTCCCTTGGCGGGGACCTCGACCGATTTCGTCAGCGTTTTGCCGCCGGTTTCGGCGAACACGACGGTTTCAATCGTCGTGAACGTCAGTGTCACGGCGAGCGGCGTTTCCAAAGCGTTCTTGAGCGTCGTGGTCATTTCCAGCGGCTCGTCGAGTTTCTGCATGACACCCGGTTTCGCGATGTCGACCGACAACGGGCCGACCGTCGTTTTGTTGTAAGTGTAAGCCCAAAGAGACTGCGCCCACAGCAGCCCCATGAAGAAAATCGTTACGGTTCGTTTCAACATGATCATGTTTCGTTAATTGTTCTTTTTGAAAATGCAATATGTTTCGTTTATTCGGGAGTGTCGATATTACAACGGATTGACAGCCTTTCCGTTTTCGAACAAAATAATACCGTCACGGTTCAGGATCTCTTTCCGTACCGGTTTCACGTCGATGGAACGGAGCTCTTTTCCCTGGCGGATCGATTCGAAGGCCGCGATCCCCGACGCCTGTCCGAGTGCCATGAACGTCGGCTCCACGCGGATCATCTGGTAGCCGACGTGCGATGTCGAACAAGCGACCGGAACGAGGAGACCGTCGACCCGCTTTGGAACCAGCACGCCGTACGGAATTTGCGTCGGAGGATGCGAAATGTAATAATAACCTTCCCGCACGCCCGGATGCGCCGGGTCATATTTTGTAACGCCATGGCTGTCGATCGGGAATTCGGCGACCGCGATCCCGTCCGGATGACGACGGGCGACGCCCGTGGACGGATCCTTGTCGGCGTCCTTTTCCGTGAAATTGTATTCGCCCCAGATCCGACGCCCTTGTCGTACATAAATGTGGTGCGGACGATGATCGTTGTCGACGAATTCGTCCGTCGGATAACCGAGTTGCTTCATCGTCTTTTGAACCGCTTCGGGGACTTCCGGATCGTTTTGGAGGAACCAGAGCAGACCCTCGTTGTGGTCCCAATTCCGCTTGAAGAACGCGGCCCGTTGTTCCGGCGACCATTCCGGCCAGCCCCAGTTTTCTTCGGCAAGATCCAGCGATTCGCTCGGCACGCCGGTCTTCTCGCTTGGATGGTTGCTGTTTATCTCGAACTTGCCGCACGGCATCGGCATCAACTGGATCGCGTCCCAGATCGACTTGACGTTCCCGGTTTTGAAGTCGGCGAGCGAATGTTTATAATCGTCCCGATTATAGGATGCGGGCTTTTCGATCGGCACCGACCGTTCCTTGTCTTTCGTAACGTGAATCCGGAAACAGAACGCCTGGATGCCGTCGTCGGCTTCGCCGGTTGAACCGGGGAGGAGTTCCCGTTCGCCGAACTTGACATAAACTTTCCCGGCAAATTTTTCGCCGAACGTGTCGCGGCTTTCCCGGCCGACGCGATACGGAACCCCGGCGAGAGCCGCGATGTCTCCTTCATAAGTTGCGTCAACGAACACCTTGGCCCGAAATTCCGTTTTTCGTGCGGGATTCGCAAGGTCTTCAACCGAGATCGCAACAAGTTTGACCGGTTCGCCGAATTCGTTCGGGGCGGCACCGTCGACTCGCTTTCCCCGTTCAGCCGTTTTTTCCTTACCGTCGGCGCCGCAAACGGTTGCGCCGACGACACGATGTTTCTCGACCAGGCGGATTCGTTTTTCCGCAGCGAGCATTTCACGAAACGTTTTTTCCGCAACTTTCGCTTCGACGTTATATCCCCCGGCGGAAGCCGCATATTCCTTCGACTTTTCGCCGTAGGTCGAAATGTAATGATCGCGAATCCGTTGCAAATATTCTTCGAAGACGCCCCGAATAGCTTCGCGTGTGATGATGTCGGCGTTCGTCAATCCTCCGGCGATGATCCCGCCGACATGGGAGGTTTCTTCAAGGACGACGACGTTCAAGCCGCATCGGGCGGCGGAGATCGCCGTCGCCACTCCTCCGGGAGTCGCCGCGACGACGACGACGTCGGTATCCTCGGCATAGAGAACGGAAGCGAACAGGATCGCGGCGAAAATCGCCAACACGGATACAGGTGTTTTCATGGTATTCGTTGATGAAAGTTTTGCAGATTACGTATGCGGGAGACGGCTTCAGTATACCAGAAATCACGAGAAAAAGTATCGATCTCTTGCGAGAAGCGACGAATCGCTTAAAATATCCGTTGTCCTCGTCCGTGGTCGACTTTCCGTTTCATTTCGTTCCAGAATCATGTCCGACGTCAAAGTTATCCGATTACTGAAATTGCTTTCCCTTTTGCAAACGGGGCGTCCGAACGTCGAAATGTTGAGTTCGGCCTGCAACGTCCATCGCCGGACGGTATTCCGCGACCTCGACATGTTGCGGCGCAGCGGCTTCGTCATCCATTTCGATCAGGAACAGGGGCGTTATTCCATCGTCAACAACGTCGTGCTTCCCGAAACGCAATTCACGGTCGAGGAAGCGATCGCGGTCATCACGCTTTGCTTCGAAACAGGGGACGAGATCCATGTCCCGTTCCTCCAGGCGGCCCGCTCGGCGGCGATCAAACTCCAGGGAATGCTCCCTGAACGAATCGCGGAACAGGTCGGCAGACAGGGGAGCACCATGCAAATTCTCCCCGAACCGGTCAATCCGTTGCGTGAATACAGGACGATCTTCGACACGATTGCCGCCGCGCAGCAAAATCGACTCGCCGTCCGGATTTCGTACAAAAGCCCAATCGAGCCCGAATTCCGCACGCTCCTGCACCCGTACCAACTGATTTTCTGCCGCCGGAGTTGGTATGTGATCGCCCGTTCGACACTCCACCGGGAAGTCCGGACATTCCACATCGGGCGGATCACGCAACTCGAAACGACGGACATCGAGTACCAGGTCCCTTACGGTTTCACGTTACGGAAATATTTTCGCAATGCATGGTGCATTATTCCGGAACCCGGGCCGGACCAGGAAGTTACGATTCGATTTTCGCCGCTTGTGGGCCAGAACGTGTCGGAGGTCTATTGGCACAGGACGCAACGGACCGTACGGAATCCCGACGGGACGGTCGACTTTCACGTTACGGTATCCGGCCTGCACGAAATCAGTTGGTGGATCCTCGGTTACGGCAAGGAAGCGGAGGCGTTGGGGCCGCCGGCGTTGCGAGACATCATCCGCCGACACGTCGCTGAACTCGCGAAAAAATATACGTGACGTTTACGGAAAAGCCGTGGTCGCTGTCATCGCCAGGGATTCCAAGAAGCCAACCGGCGCAGGATATTCGTACGGTATTTTGCCGATGGTAAAGCGAATATTGTCGCCGGACGGAAGAAAATCGACTCGACGGAAATCATGATCGGGTATCAGGTCATTCCAGTCATAGGCGGCAGCGACCACTTCGTCCATTCGACGACGGAGTTCCCGCCATTTCGTGACACATTCGTCTGTTTCGGACGGATCGTGGAAACGATTGTAAACTTTCGTCAGCCCCTCGCCGAGTTCGGTCATGACATGTTGTCGGCATGCGTAATAGGTCTTGCCGATCTTCGTCAACCCGTCCGATTTCACATGGAGAAACGGGAACCGCCGACGCCGAGCGTCTGGAGCATCCAGTCCCGCATCCCATCCAGTGAAATATCTCGAAGGGATTGGATCCTTAACGCTTCAATGAGGGTATCCAGCTTTGCTTTGGTGGCGTCGACATGTTCTTGGTTCGCTTCTCCGGCGAACTGCGACTTGGCGAATCTT